>NZ_BAAAIR010000037.1:0-111497 GCF_039526165.1 Brachybacterium tyrofermentans | reverse complement strand
CCTGCTCACCAGCGCCGCGAGAACCGTAGCGTGAATACCCGCCACAGCAGGGTCATTCACCACGAACCGCGAAGAGCCATCAACCTCGAGCCCGAGCCCCTGCAGCGCCCGCAGATAGGTCGCGGCGTCGTGCGAGGCGGGGTGGGCGACCCCTCGCAGATGCGGGGCGTACGGGGCCTCTGCGGCGAGGTCCCGTCGGATCGCATGGCTGGGCTCCTCGAAGTTCCCGGGGACCTGCATCGCGAACCATCCCCCGGGCGCGAGCATCCCCACCAGCCGTGGGAGCAGTTCCAGATGCCCGGGCACCCATTGCAGCGCAGCATTGCTGACCAGGACGTCGACCGGCCCGGGCGGCTCCCAGCTGCGCAGGTCCCCGTGCTCGGCGCTGATCCCGTCCAGCGCCAGCGCCCGCTCGACCATCTCCGGGCTCGAGTCCACCGCGAGCACCTCGGCATCCGGCCAGCGGGCGGCCAGCAGGCTGGTGAGGGTGCCGGGCCCGGCACCCAGGTCGACCACCCGGCGCGGCGCCTCGGCGCCGACCCGCGATGTCAGGTCGAGGAACGGCCTGCCCCGTTCGTCGGCGAAGCGCAGGTACTGCTCGGGATTCCAGGCGTGGGCCATGGGTTCTCCTCGTCGTCGGACTCTCTCTGATATCTTGACGTCAAGATATCAGAGAGAGGGCGGAGCACCAGCGGCACGCCGCCAGGAGGGACACCCGACGCTCACAGCCGCGAGACGACGCTCACCATCAGTCGCGGCTGCATGAGCGAGACCTCCTCGCCGGGCTCGACCCATCCACCGGCGAGACTCGGGTCATAGGTCGTCTCGACGACGGTGAGCTCCGCACCGGCGGGAACGGTCGCCTCGACGACGATCTCCTCGTCCTGCGGCGCGCCGACGATGCCCAGGGTGCCCACGGCGCCGTCGGCGCCCAGCGACCTGCCGTCCACCGTGACGTCCGCGAGCTCCCCGGCGTCCAGGCGCAGCTCGAGCTGCGCGCCCTCGCGGGGCGAGGACAGGGAGATGCGCGCCCGGTGGGTCTCCGCGTCGACGCTGGTTCCGACGGTCGGCGGCGGCACGTCGGAGCGGGCGGAGGTGCCGTCCAGGGCGCGACCCCATCCGGTGCTCCCGCTGACCTCCCAGCGAGTCTCCCCGGTCGCCCCGTCCACCTGCGCGATCACCATCTCCTGTGTCGGCTCCGGGGAGGCGAGGGTCCAGGCTGTGCCGCCGATGACGAGCCCCACGGTGAGCACCGCGGGCAGCACCGGGATGAGCAGCCGGTGCGGCCTGCGCACGGGACGACGCCCGGCGTCCGGATCCCTCAGCCACAGCGGACCTGCCGCGGCCAGGGCGATGAGCACCGTGCCGGCCAGTCCCCCGGCCGCCGAGGCGATGCCGAACTCCGCGAGCGCGCTGATCTGGGTGCCGAGCAGCCAGCCCGTCGGAAGCAGTGCGAGCACCCTCACCACGAGGCCCGGCAGCGGGGGAAGCAGCACGGCGACCAGGGCTCCGACGGCGGCGAGCACAGCGGCGGGGATCATCGAGCCTCCCAGCGCCGGTGAGTACACGGCCAGCGCCGCGAGCAGCACCAGGGCCACCAGGCCGGCGCCGGCCAGCAGCGCCGCGCGCGAGATCAGGAGTCGTGCCAGCACCCAGCAGACCGCCACGCCCACGGCGGCGGCCAGGACGTCAGCCACCAGGAAGAGCTCGGCACGGACCGGTTCCCGCACGGTCTGCGAGAGCATCTCCGGGGTCGCCGCGGCGGCGAGCTGCCAGGTCATGACGGCCGCCCCGAGGCTCAGGGGAAGTGCGACCAGCGTCAGCAGCGCACCCAGCGCGGTGCCGCGCAGCGTCAGCTCGCCCCGCGCCCTCAGCACCAGGACCGCGGCCAGCAGGGCGAGGGGTGCGAGGACCCCGAGCACGGTGACCAGCATCGGCGGCAGCGCGACGATGCCCCAGGGCGCAGTGGTCTGCACGGGGTCCTCGCCGACCTCCTGTCCGAGCTCCCCGAGGTCCCGTCCGGAGAGGTCCCGGGTCATCGCGAGGGTCATGTCCCCGTAGTGCTGGAGCGTGCCATGGTCGAGATGGGCCGCGTCGTCCTGTGGGCTGTGGTACGCCCAGGAGTCGTCGATGATCGCCATGTCCAGACCCCACCAGCCTGCCTCCCGGTAGACGGTGAAGTCGGTGTCGTTGGGGATGAGCTCGAACAGGGCATCGGTGAAGGACTCGAACTCGGGGTGCGGCATGGAGCCCATCACCTCGCGCATCGGGCCGTTCGCCCGGGTCACCGTCGGGCGACCGGAGACCCCGCGCGCCTCGTGGTTGAGCACGACCACCGGCTGGGCGAGCTCGTCGGCGCGCTCGTCGAGATGGGCCTGGGCGCCCAGCAGTCCGCGCTCCTCCCCGTCGACCAGGAGGACGACCAGGTCGTTGCGCTGCGCCTCGGGGCCCAGCGCGCGGACGGTCTCGAGGATGACCGAGAGCCCGATACCGGCGTCGGCCGCTCCCGGCGCGTGGGGGACGGAGTCGATATGGGTGGCGAGCACGATCGTGCCCGTCGGGTCCGTGCCGGGGCGGGTGGCGAGGAGGTTGCTGGTGTAGCCGGCCACCCCCTCGTCCTCCGTGGAGCGCATCCCGATCGAGTCGTGGGTCTCCGTCTCGAAGCCCAGGGCGGTGAGCTGCTCGTCGAGCTCCGCGTGGGCCTCGGCGTTCGCGCGGGTGCCGACGGGGCGCGGCTCGGCCACCAGGGGCTCCGCGGCCTGCACCGCCCGCTCGGCGCTGAAGGAGTCAGCCGGGGCGTCCACGCCGAGAGGATCGGTGATCGAGCGCGAGCCGAACCCCAGCCCGCTCACGATCAGCAGGACCACGAGCAGCGCCAGGCCCTGCCACCTCCGCGGCCAGGTTCCTCGGTGCGAGGGTGCGGCGGCCTCCGCCGGAGGATCCTGGGCAGGCTGAGTCGTCATGGACTCTTTGTACACGGACCTGCCGCGCCGCACCTCCTGCTGACGGATGACATCGGGGCGGAGGAGAGAGGGCCGGCGGACATCGGGCCGATGCCCAGCGGGCCGGCTCGTCTCATTCCCCCAGTCGGTCCAGTCCGTGGAGATCGGACAGGGTGCCCGCGGCCTCCACCATCGCGGCGCGGAACGCCAGCAGCGCGGGGTGGGAGGCGGCGCCGGCCCGTGCCGCGGTGTAGAGGGTGCGGTGCGGGTCCCCGGGCAGGCGCACCGGCCGCGTGCCGCCGAGATGCTCGGCGGCGATGATCCCCGGGACGAAGGCGACCGCATGCCCGGAACGCACGAGGTGCACCTGCAGCAGCGGGTCCGGGGTGTCGAAGCGAACCCACGGCTCGATGCCGGCGGAGCGCAGGTAGGTGCGCTCCCAGATCCCGGTGCGGGCACCTTCGGGATCCAGTGCCCACGGGGCCTCGGCGAGGTCCGCGACGGTCCGTACCCTCGACCAGGGGCCGGTGTCGGGGAGCACCAGCAGCATCGGATCGCGCAGCAGTCCCTCCCGGTCCGTGCCCCGGCGCACGACCCGCTGACCGCCCGGATAGTCCTCCCCCAGGATCACCTCGAAGCGATGGGCGAGCAATCCTTCGTAGGCGCCCTCGACCTCACGCTGCGCCAGCTCGATCCGCAGCTGCGGATGGCGCTCCTCGAGCACGCTGACCGCGCTCGGGGCGAGGGCGATCAGCGGAGTCTGGAAGGAGGCGACGCGCAGCACGCCGCCGACGTCCCCCTGGGCCTCCTGGAGCTCGGCCTCCGCGGACTCCAGCAGGCCGAGCATCTCCTCGGCCCGGCGCGCGAGCCGCACCCCCGCATCGGTGACCACGACCCGGCGTCCGGCCTGCTCGAACAGGGTGACCTTGGTCTCCCGCTCCAGGAGGGAGAGCTGCTGGGACACCGCGGAGGGCGACATCGAATGGGTGTGGGCGACGGCGGACATCGTCTCCAGCCTGTGCAGTTCGTGCAGCAGGAACAGCCGGTGCAGGCTCAGCATGGGGACCTCCCGATATCGTCCGGATCTACTTCACGGTACACCTCGGAAACATTCGCTAGACCTGGTGATACTTGCGGGGCACAGTGACTGCGTGACGACTTCGACGACCCCCGCCTCCACCGGCAGCACGCCGGCGGTGGGTACGGCTCCCGGCAGCGCCGGGGCCGGCCTGCCGATGACCCCCATCCTCTTCGTCCTGGGCTCCTGCATCTCGCTCCAGGTCGGGGCCGCGCTCGCGACCCAGCTCTTCGACCAGCTCGGCCCCTTCGGGACCACGACGCTGCGCCTGGCGATCGCCGCGATCGTGCTGCTGGTGATCGTGCGCCCGAAGGTGCACCGGTTCACCCGGGAGCAGTGGATCGCCGTGATCCTCTTCGGCATCGTCGTCGGTGCGATGAACGGGAACTTCTATGCGGCGATCGATCGGATCCCTCTGGGCACCGCCGTCGCCCTCGAGTTCCTCGGACCGTTGACCGTCGCGGCGGTGCTGTCCACCCGACGCAGCGATCTGCTGTGGGTGGCGCTCGCCCTGGCCGGGGTGAGCCTGTTCGGCCTCGAGTCCTTGACCGGCGCCTCCGACCTCGACATCCTCGGTGTGGTCTTCGCACTCATCGCGGCAGTGTTCTGGGGGCTGTACGTGCTCACCAGCGCCCGGGTGGGACGGCTGGTCCCGGGCCAGGACGGCCTCGCGGTCGCCATGGCGGTCGGTGCCCTGACGGTGCTCCCCTTCGGCGCCCCGGGAGCGCTCGTCGGCCTGATGGACCTGCGATTGCTGGCACTCGCCGCGGCCACCGCGATCGTGGCGTCGGTGCTCCCGTACTCGCTCGAGCTGGCGGCTCTGCGCCGCCTGCCCCGCCACGTGTTCGGCATCCTGCTGAGCCTCGAGCCGGTCCTCGCGCTCCTCGCCGGGATGCTGCTCATGGGTCAGGACGCCTCCGGCCTGCGCGTGCTGGCCGCCGTGCTGGTGGTCAGCGCCAGCGCCGGAGTGACCCTGACCGCTCGCCGCGCGGCCCCGGAGGAGCCGCAGCCGGCGGACGAGGTCCCGGGCTGGGACCTGCCCATCCCGACCCATGCCACGGTCACCGGGGAGATGCTCGCGCTCACCGACGAGGACCTGCTCGCCGAGGAAGCTGCGGCGATGCGACGGGAGGGGTCGCCGTCGGACCCCACGGGGCCGAGCAGCCGCTGAGGCCGCGGCTCCCACGGCGACGACGCGGAACGGGCGGCACGGATCGATCCGTGCCGCCCGTTCCGTGGTCCTCGCGGATCAGCGCTGGACGCGGTGCTCGCGGTTCAGGGCCGAGATGATCGCCTCGAGCGAGGCGCGGGTGATCGAGCCGTCGATGCCCACGCCCCAGAAGATCCGGTCCCCGATCTCGCACTCGATGTACGAGGCGGCCAGGGAGTCGTCGCCCTCGGTCAGCGCGTGCTCGGCGTAGTCGAGGATCCGCACGTCGATCTTGCGCTCGGCCAGGGCCTTGACGAAGCCGTCCAGCGGACCGTTGCCGATGCCCGTGACCGTGTGCTCCTCGCCGTCGACCACCAGGGTGACCGTGATGCGGTCCGCGCCCTCGCCGGTGGACTCCTGGTGGATGGAGGTGATCGCGAAGCGGCCCCAGCGCAGAGCCTCCTCGGTGGCGGGCAGGTACTCGTCGGTGAAGGCGTCCCAGAGCTGGTCCGGGCTCACCTCGCCGCCGTCGGAGTCCGTGCGCTGCTGCACGATCCCGGAGAATTCGATCTGCAGGCGACGCGGCAGGTCCAGGCCGTGCTCGGTGCGCAGCAGGTAGGCCATCCCGCCCTTGCCCGACTGGGAGTTCACGCGGATCACGGCCTCATAGGAGCGGCCCAGGTCCTTGGGGTCCACGGGCAGGTAGGGCACGCGCCACACCAGATCGTCGACCGCCTTGCCGGCCTTCTCCGCGTCGGACTCCATGCGCTCCAGGCCCTTCTTGATGGCGTCCTGGTGGGAGCCGGAGAAGGCGGTGAACACGAGGTCGCCGCCATAGGGGCTGCGCTCGGGAACCGGCATCTGGTTGCAGTGCTCGACGGTGCGACGCACCTCGTCGAGGTCGGAGAAGTCGATCTGCGGGTCGACGCCCTGGCTGAACAGGTTCAGGCCCAGCGTCACCAGGTCCACGTTGCCGGTGCGCTCCCCGTTGCCGAAGAGGCAGCCCTCGATGCGGTCCGCGCCGGCCAGGTAGCCGAGCTCCGCGGCCGCGACACCGGTGCCGCGGTCGTTGTGCGGGTGCAGCGACAGCACGAGGGAGTCACGGCGGTCCAGGTTCCGGTGCATCCACTCGATCGAATCGGCGTAGACGTTCGGGGTGGCCATCTCCACCGTCGCCGGCAGGTTGACGATCATCTTGTCCTCGGGCGTGGGCTTCACGACCTCGATGACCGCGTTGCAGACCCGCAGGGCGTACTCGAGCTCGGTGCCCGTGTAGGACTCCGGGGAGTACTCGTAGGTGACCTGCGTGTCCGGGACCGTCTCCTCGTACTTCTTGCACAGCAGGGCACCCTGGACCGCGATGTCCAGCACCGAGTCCTCGTCGGCCCGGAAGACGACGTCGCGCTGGACCACCGAGGTGGAGTTGTACAGGTGCACGACCGCCTGTCTGGCACCGGAGATCGCCTGGTAGGTGCGTTCGATCAGGTGCTCGCGGGACGGGGTGAGGACCTGGATGGTGACGTCCTCGGGGATGCGGTCCTCGTCGATGAGGGTGCGGACGAAGTCGAAGTCCGTCGTCGAGGCCGACGGGAAGCCGACCTCGATCTCCTTGTAGCCCATCTGCACGAGCAGCTCGAACATCCGCAGCTTCCGCTCGGCGTTCATGGGGTCGATCAGGGCCTGGTTGCCGTCGCGCAGGTCCACGGCGCACCAGCGCGGGGCCCGCGTGATCCGACGGGTGGGCCAGGTGCGATCGGGCAGCTCCACCTGGATCTGCTCGTGGAAGGGCAGGTACTTGTGGGTGGGCATGCCCGAGGGCTGCTGCGCGGAGCCGCCGGTCGACCCGAGGACGGGCGCGGACGGGTCGCCGACGGCGGCGACGTCAGAGGCGGAGGTGATCGTGGAATCAGTCATCAGGGGGTCCTTCTCGCTGGGGTACCGGTCGCCGGACAGCACGTCAGCCGCGGCGGGGTCCCGGCGTTCAGGTCCCGTCGCGGCGGCTAAGCAGAAGCAGCGATCCACGCATGGGCGTCACGGTAGCACCGTCGCCCGGTGCGTCAGGATCCGCTCACGATGCGAACGCCGGAGCGTCCGCCAGGATCGACGGGCGCGCAGTGGACCGGACCGTACGCTCGAGCTGCGTGGCTCGGGTCAGAACCCGAGGCGGCCCAGCTGCTTGGGATCGCGCTGCCACTCCTTGGCGACCTTGACGCGCAGGTCCAGGTGCACCTTGCGGCCGATGAGGTGGTTGATCTCCCCGCGGGCCTGGGTGCCGACCTCCTTCAGGCGCGAGCCGCCCTTGCCGATGATGATGCCCTTCTGGCTGTCGCGCTCCACGAACAGGGTCGCGCGCACCACGAGCCTGCCCTCGCCCGGTTCGACGTGCACGAAGGGGTCGTCCGGGTCGGTCTCCACGACCTCCTCGACCACGACGGCGATCGAGTGCGGCAGCTCCTCGCGCACGCCCTCGAGGGCCGCCTCGCGGATCAGCTCGGAGATGCGGTCGTCGCGCGACTCCTCGGTGAGCTGATCGTCCGGGTACAGCTGTGGGCCCTCGGGGAGCTGCTTCGCGATCACCTCGAGGAGCACGTCGATCTGGTCGCCCTTCACGGCGGAGATCGGGACGATCTCGTCGAAGTCCATCAGCTGGTCCACGGCCATCAGGTGCTGGGCGAGGAGATCCCGGTTCACGAGGTCGGTCTTGGTCACCACCGCGATCACGCGCGGTCCGCGCCGGCCCGTGCGCATCTCGACCAGGTCCTCGGCGATGAACCGGTCACCGGGGCCGATCTTCTGATCCGCCGGCAGGCAGAACCCGACGACGTCGACCTCACCGAGGGTCTCGCGCACCAGGTCGTTGAGCCGCTCGCCGAGCAGGGTGCGCGGGCGGTGCACGCCCGGGGTGTCCACGAGGATGGTCTGGGCGTTCTCCCCGGTGACGATGCCGCGGATGGCACGACGCGTGGTCTGCGGCTTGCTGGACGTGATCGCGACCTTCTCCCCCACCAGCGCGTTGGTCAGGGTCGACTTGCCGACGTTGGGCCGGCCGACGAGCGCGACGAAGCCCGAGCGATGCGTCGCCCGCTCGCCGTCCGCCGACCGGTCCTCCGGCCCGCTGGGTGCATCGGGCTGGGCGGGAGTTCCTGCGTCCGGGCTGGTGGGGTCGAGGTCATCGGTCATCTGCGGTCTCCTGATCGGCGTCATGCATGTCGTCCTGCGCGTCCTGTGAATCCTGTGGGTCCGGTGCATCCTGTGCGTCGTGCGCGTCCTGGACCCGGGAGACGATCACGGTGCTCAGCCGCCGGCGGCGCCCCGAGGTGCGCTCCGCCTCGAGCACCAGGCCGAAGGCCTCGGCGCGGGAGCCGACGATCGGCACGCGTCCGGTCACCTTGCCGAGCAGTCCGCCGACGCTGTCGATGTCGTCGTCATCCAGATCGAGGTCGAACAGATCCCCGACCTCCGACAGCCCGGCGCGGGCAGGGACCCGGTAGCGGCCCTCGCCGAGGTCCTCGATCTCGGGCTCTGCGGGATCGTGCTCATCGGCGATCTCGCCCACGATCTCCTCGAGGATGTCCTCGATCGTGACGATGCCGGAGACGCCTCCGTACTCGTCCACCACCATCGTGATGTGCACGTGGCTGGTCTGCATCTGCCGCAGCACCTCGTCCGCCATGACGAACTCGGGCACGAAGCGCGCCGATCTCATGATCTCGGAGACCGGACGCTCCGGGCGCGGATCCCAGGGAGCGTGGATCGCCTTCATGACGTCCTTGACGTACAGCATCCCGCGCAGGTCGTCGACGTTCTCGCCGATCACCGGGATCCGGGAGAAGCCCGAGCGCACGAACAGCTGGACCGCCGACTCGGCGGAGGCATCGCAGGAGAGGGCGACCATGTCGGTGCGCGGCACCATCAGCTCGCGCACCATCCGATCGCGCAGCTCGAAGACGCCCTGGATCATGTCCCGCTCGCCGTCCTGGACGTGCTCGTCCTCGAGGGCGCGGTCCACGTTCTGGCGGGCCTTCTCGGCGCCGTCCTCCGCGCGGTCCTGCGCGCTGGGACGGGCGGCGAGGTTCGCGCCGACCGCGGTCAGCGCACTCACCGGCAGCCAGAGCAGTCCGCGCGCCGCGGCGACCACGAAACGGCTCGAGATGAGCACCGATTCAGGGCGGCTGCGGCCGATGGTGCGCGGCGAGATCACGAGTATCACGAGCAGCAGCAGCGCGGCCCCGACGACGGTCACCACCGTCGGCGCGAGCCAGCTGGCGCCGATCCCGAGACGGTCCGCCCCCATGAAGGCGATGCCGGCGATCGCGGTGACGGTCACCGCTTCGGCGAGCATCCTCCCGAGGGACACGGACAGGAGGGTGCGGGCCGTGTCGGAGTGCTGGCCGAGCACCCGGGTCCGCACGGACTCGGGATGCTCGGCCAGGCTCTTCTCCAGCGCACCGCGCGAGACCGTGAGATAGGCGCCGTCCACGGCCATCAGCAGCGACGAGACGACCAGCGATGCCAGCCCCAGCGGGATGAGGACGAGCAGCGCGGTGCTCAGCATAGGAGGCCCGCTCTGTCCGGACTGCTCATGCGGTGCGGGTGCTGCGGAGGATGGTCAGGCATGGCGGTGGCGCTCAGCTCTTCCCCCGGGAGGCGAGGAACGTCAGCAGCAGCTGGCGCTGGAGGTCGAACATGACCTTCCGCTCGTCCTCCTCCATATGGTCATAGCCCAGGAGGTGCAGGATCGAATGGCAGGTCAGAAGCAGCATCTCCTCGACGGCGCTGTGCCCGGCCTCGGCAGCCTGCTTCGCGGCGACGCTCGGGCACAGCACGACATCGCCGAGCAGGCCCTCCGGAGCGGGGTGCTCGGCGCTGCCGGGCGTGAGCTCGTCCATCGGGAAGCTCATGACGTCCGTCGGCCCCGGAAGGTCCAGCCACTGCACGTGCAGCTTCTCCATCGCGTCCTCGTCGACGAAGAGGATCGACATCTCGGTGGCCGGGTTGAGGTGCATCGCCTCGAAGACGAAGCGCGCGCAGTCGACGAACTCGTTCTCGTCGACGACGTAGGTGGTCTCGTTGCGGATCTCGATGGTCATGTCTGGCTGCTCAGTTCTCGGTTCGTGATTCTCGGTTCTCGGTGATCGGTGCGGGGGTCAGGTCGCGGAGGAGCCGCGGTGCCGGGAGTCCCTGCTGCCGCCGGGCCGGATCTCCCAGCGGCCGTACGCGTCGACGATGTCGCTGACCAGGCTGTGGCGCACGACGTCCCGAGAGGAGAGCCGGCAGAAGGAGATGTCGTCGATCCCCGAGAGCACCTGCTCGACGACCCGCAGACCGCTCTGCTGGGAGCCCGGGAGGTCCACCTGGGTGACATCGCCCGTGACCACCATCGTGGAGTTGAAGCCGAGCCGGGTGAGGAACATCTTCATCTGCTCGGGCGTGGTGTTCTGCGCCTCGTCCAGGATGATGAAGGCGTCGTTCAGGGTGCGCCCTCGCATATAGGCCAGCGGTGCGACCTCGATCGTCCCCGCGGCCATGAGGCGCGGGATCGAGTCCGGGTCGAGCATGTCGTGCAGCGCGTCGTTGAGCGGCCGCAGGTACGGATCGATCTTCTCGTTGAGGGAGCCGGGCAGGAAGCCCAGCTTCTCCCCCGCCTCGACGGCGGGCCGCGTGAGGATGATCCGGGTGATCTGCTTGTTCAGCAGCTGCTGGACGGCCATCGCCACGGCGAGGTAGGTCTTGCCGGTGCCGGCGGGGCCGATGCCGAAGGTGATCGTCGAGGACTCGATCGTCTCGATGTACTTCTGCTGGCCGAGCGTCTTGGGTCGGATCGTGCGGCCCCGGGAGGAGAGGACCGTGCGCGAGAGCACCTTGTCGAGCTTCTGACCCGAGCCGCGGTCGTCACCGTAGAGGTTCGCGGCTCGTTGCACGGCCTCGGTGGTGACCGCCTGGCCGGTGCCGGCAAGGTCGATGAGGCTGCGCATGATGTTCTCGGAACGACGCAGGGCGTCCTGGGTGCCCCGCAGGGTGACCTCGTGCCCGCGCACATGAACGTCTGTGTCGGGCACCGCATCCTCGAGCGCGGCCAGTGCCTGATCGTTCTCTCCGAGCACCTGGAAGGGGCTCAGATGGTCCGGGATCGCCAGTTTCTGCTCCAGCACCTCGGGGGCGCGGCCGGGCGTCGGGGTCAGGGCGTCAGCCAAGATCCGTCACATCTCTCCTTCTGCGAGCGACCCGCCCGCGAGGACGTGCGCGTGCACGTGGAATACGGTCTGTCCGGCATGAGCGCCGGTGTTGAAGATCAATCGGAAATCACCATCGCCCAGGTCAGCAGCGATTGTGCCGCCCACGGAGGTGACATGCGCCAGCAGCTCCGGATGCTCGACGAGCTCGAGCACGTCGCGGTGATGCTCGCGCGGGACGACGAGGACGTGCACGGGAGCCTTCGGGGCCTGGTCGCGGAAGGCGATCACCTGATCGTCCTCATGGACCCGCTCCGCGGGGATCTCTCCGGCCACGATCCGGCAGAAGACGCAGTCCGGGTCGGACGGCGCGGCGGCAGTGTTTCCCATAGCGGCGAGTCTACGGGAGCGAGTCTGCGCACATCCCATTTGGGAGTCCGCGAGGGATATGAGAAGTTTTAACCATCATGACGAAACTAGGCATCATCATCAGCAGCGCCCGCCCCAACCGTGTCGGAGAGAAGGTGGCCCGGTGGGTCGCCGACTCCGCCCACGACCGGTTCGACATCGACCTCATCGACCTGCGCGAGATGGCCCTGCCGTCCTTCGACGAGCCCACGAGCCCGAAGTCCGGCGCGGAGAAGACCACCGATCACGGCCGCACCTGGGGCGAACGGATCGGCGCACTGGATGCCGTGGTGATCCTCACCCCGCAGTACAACGGCTCCTACCCCGGTGCCCTGAAGAACGCGATCGACTTCCTCTACGCCGAGTGGTCGGCGCTGCCCACGCTGCTCGTCGGCTACGGCTGGGGCGCCGCGGGCGAGGTGCTCCCGCTCCTGGAGGCGCTCATGCGACGGCTGGATGCCGACGTCGTCGGCAGCATCGGCCTCAGCTTCCGCGAGGACCTCTCGGTCGAGGGCGAGCTGTTCGTCACCGACGAGAAGTCTGCAGCCCTCGAGGAGGCCTTCGTCTCCCTCGAGCAGGCCGCCCTCGCCCCGGTCGGCTGACCCGACCCCCGCTCTCCGGGCCCCGTCGGCGCATCGCGTCGGCGGGGCCTTCTCGCGCTCCGAGCCCTCGCGGGCCAGCTGCTCAGTGCCCGGGGCTCGCGTAGTACCTCGAGAGGTGCCGGAAGACCGCGATGCCGCCGACGAGCACCAGCGGACCCACGACCGGTGACAGCTGGGCGAGCCACAGCGGCACGACCAGCTCCTCGGTGTGGTCGAGCACGAGCGCGGCCGGGAGATAGGCCATGAACGCGAGCGGGAGCAGGAACGTCAGCAGCCAGGCTCCCGCAGTGCCGAAGATCGTCATCGGATACGCGCCGAAGTCCGTCAGCACCCGGTCGATGGTGTCCTTCACGCGGGTCGTGGGCCCCATCGTGAAGTCGAGGCCGGAGATCCCGATCTGCAGACCGGCCTCGACCAGCCCGCCGCTGATCGCCGCGAGCGCCACGTACAGCACTGTCCACGGGGCCCAGCGGATATCGATCGACGTCGCCGCGACGCACAGGATCGTGACGCCCAGCACGAGGTCCCCGATCGTCCCGGGGCTGAAGAAGCGGGTGAGCAGCTGCAGCAGCGGCGGAGCCGGGCGCAGCAGATAGCGGTCCCAGTCGCCGTTGCGCACCACCTGCGCGCTGGCACGGTGCTGCCCGAAGTTGATGGTGCATACGCCGTGCGCCGTGAGCCGCAGCCCGTAGAGGAAGGCCACCTCGGCCACGTCCCAGCCGGCGATGGTGCCGAACGCGCCCAGCAGCACGCCGATGAAGGCGAGCTGGGTCCCCTGGAGGGCAGCGCTGCCGAGGAAGGTGAGGATCAGGTTCATACGGTGCACGCGCATGCTCCGCCAGGTGGCCCCCAGCAGGATGCCGTAGGTGCGCCAGGTCGGGACGGGACGGGCGAGCGACCGTCGTGCGCTCTGGGCGTCCGGCATCGTGTTCTCAGCCACCGAAGATCACCAGCCGCCGGATGGCTCGCCGCCACACCAGGGTGGCCAGGGCGAGCAGGATCACGATCCACAGGGCCTGCAGCCCGATCGCCTGCACCGTGTGCCACCCGGGATCTCGGTCCACATAGATCGACAGCGGGACGAAGACCTGGGCGGAGAACGGCAGCAGGGTGAGGATGCTCGTGAGCCAGTCCGGCATGAACCACAGCGGGATCAGGGCGCCCGAGGAGAACTGGGCGAGCATCCGGTAGATGAGGAAGGCGCCACCGGTCTCCAGGGTCCAGAAGCCCACGAGCCCCACGGTGAAGTTCACGATCAGGGCGATCGCGAAACCGAGGACCAGGGACAGCAGGCACGCGAGGCCGGAGACCCAGGAGCCGGGCAGGGCGATCGCCCCGAGCGCCAGGCCCACGACGAGGGCAGCTGCTGCGGCCGGCAGCTGCGCGATCGTGCCGCCCAGCTGTCGGGCCAGCGCCACGGGGACGGCCGAGACCGGCCGCATGACGTCGAAGGCGATGGCCCCGGTGCGAAGCCTCCCCAGCAGGGAGTCGAACATGAACGGTTGGAACAGCGTGGTGGTGAGCACGCCGAGCACGGCATAGGTGACGGCGTCGACCTGGGCGACGCCCGCGACGTCCGGACGCCCTCCGTAGACGGCGGTCCACACGAGGTGCACGAGGATCACCTGGAGCACGCAGGCCACGATCCCGGTCCAGGTGGACGCCCGGAAGGCGAACTGGGACCGCGCCGCATGGCCCACCGAGGCCCGCAGGGCGACGCGGACCTGCGGAGCGGACAGCCGCTGCGCGGGCGCGCTCACCGCTGCCCCGGGGCGCCCGGGACTCCGGTGCCTGGAGCTGCGGAGCCCGGACCGGCGGCGGCCGGTTCGACCCCGCGGTCGGTGTAGATCCGGCGGATCACGTCCTCGACGTTCGGCTCGCGGGAGGACAGATCCGTGATCTCCAGCGCGTTGGTGAGCCGGCCGATCGCCGCAGGGGCCGCGATCTGTGCGGGATCGAAGCGGAACGTCGCGCGCATCTCCTCACCGGCCGGGACAAGCGTCGTCAGCGTGAGGGCCTCGATCTCGAGGGACTCCGGGATCTCGGGCGCGCTCACCTGGATCTCCCGGAAGGGCGCGTAGCGGGCCCGGAGGCTGTCCAGCCCGCCGTCGTAGAGGATCCGGCCCTCATCGATGATGATCACGCGCCGGGCGAGCTGTTCGATATCGGAGATGTCGTGCGTGGTCAGCAGCACCGTCGTCCCCTCGGAGCGGTTCTGCTCCCCGATGAAGTCCCGGATCCGGGCCTTGGCGACCACGTCGAGTCCGACTGTGGGCTCGTCGAGGTAGAGCACGGGCGGCCGGTACAGCATCGCGGCCACGATGTCCCCGCGCATCCGCTGCCCGAGCGACAGCGAGCGCACGGCGGTGTCGAGGAAGGGGCCCATGTCCAGCAGGTCCACGAAGACGTCGAGCGAGCGGCGATAGTCCTCGGGTGACAGCCCGTAGAGCTTCGCGATCAGCTCGAAGGACTCGCGCAGCGGAAGATCTGTCCACAGCTGGGTGCGCTGTCCGAACACGGCACCGATGGTGCGGGCGTTGGTGCGCCGGTCCTTCCAGGGCACGATCCCCTCGGCCTCGATGTGCCCGGACGTGGGCACGAGGATGCCGGTGAGCATCTTGATGGTGGTGGACTTCCCGGCGCCGTTCGGGCCGAGGTACCCCACGATCTCCCCGTCGTCGATGCGCAGGGAGATGTCGTCGACCGCCCGCGTGGTGATCTTCTGCGTGCTGAAGAAGGACCGCAGGCCGGACATCCTGCCCTCGACCCGACGGGGCCTGCTGAACTCCTTGACCAGGTTCTCGGCGAGGATCATCGCCGCTCACCGGTCCCATCTGCGGTCGCCGGGGACTCGTGGCAGGTGTCGACGCGGCGCATAGCGGATGACACTACACAACCGTGGCCTGCCTCACACGGCGAACAGGGCTCGGAGGGGCCTGTGCCGCGGCACGGGACTCACGCGGACCGACGACGCGACGTCCCGGCGTCGCTCCCCACCTCTGCCCCTACCTCTGTCCCGATTCCTCAGAAACATCCCACGAGCGACACGAATCGAAGGAAAACCGCACCACAGCCCCTGCTCACCCCGAGCCAGACGCCGCCAGCACCGATTCCTCAGAAACGTCCCACGAGCGACACGAATCGAGGGAATCGGGGCGTGCGAGACGTCCGAGCTCCGATCTGAGCGGCGACGCGCGCTAGGCGATGGAAGCTCAGGGCAGGGCGAGGAAGGCTCAGCCCCAGCGACCGAGGAGCCCGCTGAGCACCGCGAGCGCCGCGGGCCCGGCGGTCGAGGAGCGCAGCACCTCGGGTCCCAGCAGCACCGAGCGGGCTCCGGCCTCGCGCAGTGCGTCGAGCTCCTCGGGGTCGATGCCGCCCTCGGGCCCCACGATCACGACGATCTCCTCGACCCCGTGCTCGCTCGCGGCCCGCAGCTCGTCGGCGAGCTCCAGGAGACCCACGGACTCCTGCTCGTGGAGGACCAGCACGAGGCTGCCTGCGGCGGAGCGCTCACGCAGGTCGGCGACGAGCTCGCGAGTGGTGGCCGGGGCGTCGACGACGGGGATCCCGGGCCGACGGCACTGCTTCACGGCGGCCCGCACCGTGCCGGTCCAGCGCGCACGACCCTTGGCGAGCTTCTCGCCGCGCCACACGGAGACGGAGCGGCGGGCGATCCACGGCACCACCCGATCCACCCCGAGCTCGGTGGCGGATTCGACGGCCTGCTCGTCGCGCCCGCCCGTCGCGAGCGCCTGGACCAGGGCGAGCTGCGGCAGTCGCTGCACCGCGGGCGCCGGGTCCGTGAGCAACCGCAGGTCCAGGGCCTCCTTGCGGGCGGCGGCCACCTCGGCGAGCACCTGATGGCCCGGCCCGTCGGTGAGCAGGATCTGCTCCCCCACCCCGATGCGGGCCACCTTGGCGGCGTGCTTGCCCTCGTCCCCGCCCAGGGTCAGAGCGTCACCCTCGCGCGCCGTCTCGAGAGCGGCGTCGAGGATCAGGAACCCGGGCGGGGTGGTGGGCATGTCAGCACCTCAGAGGTCGCGCAGGCGATCGCGGAGCTTGGCGAAGGGGCCGTGGCCCTTGCGCCGGGTGCTCTCGTCGCCGCGCAGGTCCGCGAACTGCTGGAGCAGATCGCGCTCCTCGTCGCTGAGCGTCGTGGGCACGGCGACATCGAGCACGACGCGCACGTCGCCGCGGCGCTCGCGCCGCAGCGGGGTCACGCCGAGGCCCTTGAGGGTGATCTCGTCCCCGGGCTGAGCGCCCGGCTTCACATCGATCTCCTGGGCGCCGTCGAAGGTCTCCAGCGGGATGGTCGCGCCGAGCGCCGCCGAGGTCATCGGCACGGCCATGGTGATCACCAGATCCTCCCCGTCACGCACGAACATCTCGTGCTCGGTGACGGCGAGCTCCACGAAGAGGTCACCGGAGGGACCGCCGGCCTCACCGGTCTCGCCCTCGCCGCGCAGCTGGATCCGGGTGCCGTTCTCGACGCCGGAGGGGATGCGCACGGTGACCGAGCGCTCGGAGGGCGTGCGCCCGTGGCCGGAGCAGACGGTGCAAGGGGTCTCGATGACGTCGCCGTGGCCCTCGCACGTCGGGCACGGCGCCATGGTCACCATCTGGCCCAGGAGGGACTGGGCGACGCGCTGGACGTGGCCGCTGCCGTTGCAGGCCGTGCAGCGGGTGGGGCTGGTACCGGGTTCGGCGCAGGCCCCGTTGCAGTGCTCGCAGAGCACCGCGGTGCGGAAGGAGACCTCCTTCTCGGTGCCGAAGACGACGTCGCGCAGGTCGATCTTGACCCGGCGCAGCACGTCGCCGCCGCGACGCTGGCGGGGCACGGGGCCCTGGTTGCGACCGCGCATGCCGGCGGCCCCGGCGAACATGTCGAAGATGTCGTTGACGTCGAAGCCGGCGCTGCCACCGAAGCCGCCGAAGCCACCGCCACCGCCCATGCCCGGGCCGCCGCCCATGTCGTACTGGCGGCGCTTGTCCGCGTTGGACAGGGTCTCGTAGGCCTGCGAGACCTTCTTGAAGCGCTCGGAGGCCTCGGGGTCGGGGTTGACGTCCGGGTGGAGGGTCCGGGCGAGCTTCCGGTACGCCTTCTTGATCTCCTCGGTCGAGGCGTCGCGGGAGACGCCGAGGAGCTCGTAGTAGTCGTCGTTCACGGTGAAGGATCCTTACCGGGGAGTCGGGGCGCCCGGGGCCGCAGATCGCGGCGGACGGGCACGGTCAGTGATGGATGCTGTGGGGTTCCTGCGGGGAGCTGGGGCGCCAGGCGTGCACGCCCCCGGGTCATTCGAGATAGCGCGACACGTACCGGGCGATGGCCTGCACGGTCGAGATGCCGGCGACGTAGTCCATACGGCTGGGTCCGAGGATCGCGAGGTGCGATCCTGCCCCGTATCCGGCGCCCACGACCGCCGCCTGATGCAGCGCTTGATCATGCAGCTCGGCGCCGATGCGCACTTCGACGGCACCCGGTGAGGCATGCATCTCGGTGAACAGGCGCATCAGCACCAGCTGCTCCTCCAGGACGTCGAGAAGCGGTTCCACGTCCCGGGCGAAGTCCTGGGCCGAGCGGGCGATGTTGGAGGTCCCGGCCAGCATGATCCGGTCCTCCGCGCGGGTCGCGGCCAGGGCTGCGAGCGCGTCCGCCACCTCGGTGGCAGCGGCGCGGTCCACGAGTGGCAGGGTCTCGCAGAGGTCCGTCAGAGGGCGCTGCAGGTCGGTGACCTCGCGCCCCGAGACGGCCCGGTTGAGCTGGTCGCGCAGCTCGCCGTAGAACTCGGCGGGTCGGGGGGAGAGCACGGGGACGGTGCGCTGATCGACCCGACCGGATTCGGTGATGAGCACGACCAGCAGCAGAGACTCGGCGACCTTGACCAGCTCGACGTGGCGGATGCGGGCCTGGCGCCGCGCCGGGTACTGCACCATGGCGACCTGCTGGGTCAGCTGCGCCATCAGGCGCACGGTCCGGCCCAGGAGCTCCTCGACGTCGCCGACGTCCTCCAGCAATGTCCGGATCGCCCGGCGCTCGGGGGCGGACAGCGGCTTGACCGTCGCGACATGGTCGACGAAGGCGCGATAGCCCTTGTCGGTCGGGATCCGGCCCGCGGAGGTGTGGGGCTGATGGATCAGACCCTCCTCCTCGAGCGAGGACATGTCGTTGCGCACCGTCGCGGCGGAGACGCCGAGCTCGTGGCGGTCCAGCAGCGACTTGGAGCCGACGGGCTCACGGGTGGAGACGTAGTCCTCGACGATCGCGCCGAGGATCTGCAGCTTCCGGGCGTCCGTGTCCCCCACCTCCCTGCGTTCCGTCGTTGCTTCGAGTCTCGTCCGACGGGGCCGACCGCGGCCTCGGGGACCGCTGGCACTTACCCGCGCCGAGTGCCAATCCTACGCGTCCCCGGCGGTGCTCGCGGAGAGGTGTTCGCCACGAGGGTAAGGTGTCGCGCGTGCCTGCAGCGTCCGATCACTTCCCCGACCGGTACGGCCATGACGTGCTGTCCTCCGGTCCCCCTGCCCACCATCGTCGCCGCCCGGTGGCCCGCGAGGTCCCCGCGCAGCGCGATCTCGTCGTCGAGGAGGCCTCGACCGGCTTCACCGGCGCCATCACGCGGGTCGAGAAGATCGCCGGCGAGATGATCGTCGAGCTCGAGGACGGCCGGGGCGCCCGACGCACCTTCCCCCTCGGCCCCGGGTTCATGATCGACGGCGGGCCCGTCGTCCTCACCCGGGCCGCGGCACGAGCGCAGGCGCCGGTGCGCAGGCGTTCCGCGAGCGGGTCGGTCTATGTCGAGGGCGCCACGGCGCGCACCGCCCGCGCCTCACGGATCTGGGTCGAGGGCACCCACGATGCGGAGCTCATCCAGAAGGTCTGGGGGCATGACCTCCGTATCGAGGGCATCGTCGTCGAGCAGCTGGAGGGCGCGGACAACCTCGTCGAGCGGGTGCAGGAGTTCGGCCCGTCGGCCGGTCGCCGCCTGGGGATCCTGGTGGACCACCTGGTCCCGGGCTCGAAGGAGTCCCGCATCGCCGCCGACGTCATGAAGCTGGGCGGCGCGCGCGGCAACGTCGCGGTGCTCGGCCACCCGTATGTCGACGTCTGGCAGGCAGTGCGTCCGGCCCGTGTGGGGCTGCGGGAGTGGCCGCACATCCCCAAGGGCACCGATATCAAGGTCGGCTCGCTCGCCGCTCTCGGCTGGCCCCATGCGGACAAGTCCGACATCGGACTGGGCTGGAAGCGGATCCTGTCCACGGTGCGCTCCTATGCCGACGTCGAACCGTCGCTGTCCGGCCGGATCGAGGAGCTCATCGACTTCGTGACCGTGGACCCTGCCTGATCCTGCCTGACCCGGTCTGCACCGATCCGACGCACCGCACCCGGGGGAAAACCCCCAGGTGATCCGGCGGTCCACTCCCGTGATCCCCCGTGATCGTCTCGTTAGGCTGTCTGCATCAGCCAGCGGTCGACCCCCGAGGTCGGCCCCGTCGAAGAAGGAATCATGAGCCAGACTCCGCACCCGCACGATCCGTTCGGCAACGAGCCCAGCGCCGACGTTCCCGAGCAGCCGGCCGCCTCGAACCCGTACTCCGAGGACCAGGCGAGCCCCACCTCCGACCCGGCCCTGCACCCGCACGACCCCTTTGCCGCGAGCACCCAGCCCGCAGGTGCCTCCGCCCCCTCTGCCGGCTCGGCGGCCTCGGCCGCTCCAGGTCCGTACGGCCCCGGTTCAGCGGGACCGCAGTGGTCCGCTGCGGAGCCCTCTGCCGCCTCGCCGTACGGCGCGCCCGCCCCGTCAGCCGACGGCGGCAACGCCCAGGATCCCTACGCCGCAGCCGCCGGGGCAGGCCCGGGCCAGCACGGCGGATACGCCCAGCAGGGTGCGTACGGTCAGCAGCAGGCCCCGCAGGCCGGCCCGCAGAGCACCGATGTGCCGCCGCCCGGCACGAAGGGCGTCTTCGAGGGGCAGCTCTCGGGCCCGGGCCTCAACGACTCCGACACCCGCATGTGGGCGATGTTCTCCCAGCTCGCCGTCACGCTCGGCCACGTGGTCAGCTGGGGCTTCCTCGGCTGGGTCGGGCCGCTGATCATTTTCCTGGTCTACAAGGACCGCAGCCGCTTCGTCCGCTTCCATGCGGCGGAGGCCCTCAACGGAGCGATCACGGTCGCCATCGCGACGGTCGTCCTCTGGGTGGCCATCGGAATATTCGGAGTGCTGACTTTCACTGTCGGCTGGGCGCTGTTCCCTCTGGCCGGGATCCCTGTCCTGATCCAGCTGGTCTTCTCGATCCTCGGCGCCGTCAAGGCGAACCAGGGTCAGTGGTGGAGCTACCCGTTCAACCTCCGCCTGGTGAAGTGACCAGCCAGCCGGTCTGACCTGCACCGGAAGCACCGACGAGGGCCCGACGATCGCTGGATCGTCGGGCCCTCGTCGGTGCTCGGAGCGACGAACAGAGCCGACGGACGAAGCCGACGGACGAGCGAGGACCGAGGACCGGCGCTGTCCGTCCCCTCCCCCGCTACTTCCACAGCACCCCGTCGTCCTCGAACTCGCGGATCCGGTACGCGATCATCCGTCGGAGCAGGGCGCTCGGGACATCCTGGTCATACGGGATCTTCACGCTGCCCATCCCGGTCTCGACGTCGCTGAGCTCATCGTCGAACGCTTGCCGCGTGGTGGGAGTGACAGTGACGTTCGTGTGCTTCGCGTGCGCGCTGATGACGAACAGGATCGTTCCCTGAGCGTGCAGGTACGCAGGGTGCCCCCATTTGATGGCCTCGATCGCCTCGGGTGCGGCCTCCAGGGCGAGGCCATGCAGCTCCTGCAGTCGCGACCGCGCAGGCTCGTCGTGCGCGGCGATGAAGTCGTCGATGCTCGTGGGCGTCGTCATCGCCCCAGTGTCGCCCCACGGCAGCGGAGTGTCGAGGACGACGAGCCGACGCGGACCGGGCGCATCGCGGGCCAGCGGATCGGCGGGTCAGCGGATCAGCGGGCCAGCGGGCCAGCGGGCCAGCACGTCAGGGCACGAGGTCCCGGATGACGGCGTCGGCGAGCAGGCGACCCTGACGGGTGAGCACCGCGCGGCCGGCGTCGAGAGCGTCGGCGTCGAGGTGGCCGCGATCCCGATGCACTGCCAGCTGAGGGCGGGTCTCCTCGGGGACCTCGTCCACGGACAGGCCGTCCACGATCCGCAGCTCGAGCATGATCCGCTCGAGCAGCCGATCCTCCACGGAGAGCAGCTCGGAATCCGCGACCGGGAGGGAGCCGTCGGTCATCGCCGCCGCATAGCGGCTGGGATGCTTCAGGTTCCAGGAGCGCATTCCATCGCGATGGCGATGCGCCCCGGGACCGATCCCCCACCAGTCCCCGCCGCGCCAGTAGGCGAGGTTGTGCCGGGACCGCTGGTCCTCGGTGCGGGCCCAGTTGGAGACCTCGTACCAGGAGAGACCGTCGGCCATGGCGAGGTCGTCGACCAGCTCGTACTTGTCGGCCATGTCGTCCGGATCCGGGGCCTCGAGCTCGCCGCGACGCAGCTGGCGGGCCATCGCGGTGTTGCCCTCGATGATCAGCGAGTAGGCGGACATATGGTCCACGTCGCAGGCCAGCGCGGACTTCACGGAGGTCTCGACATCGGCGAGAGTCTCCCCCGGCGTGCCGTAGATGAGGTCCAGACTCACCGACAGGCCTGCCTCGCGGGCCCAGGCCACGGCCTGTGGCACCCGCTCGGGATCGTGGGTGCGGTCCAGGGTGCGCAACACCGAGGGCACGGCGGACTGCATGCCGAAGGAGACCCGGGTGATGCCGCCGGAGGCGAGGCGCGACAGGGAGGCACGGGTGACGGAGTCCGGGTTCGCCTCGGTGGTGACCTCGGCGTCGTCCGCGAGCGGGATCAGCGTGCGCAGGTGGTCGAGCATCGCGACGAGGTCATCGGCGGGCAGCAGCGTCGGGGTGCCGCCGCCGAAGAAGACCGTCGAGACACGGTCGTAGTCATACCCGGCGTCGCGGTCCGCGGCGAGGGTCAGGTCCATCTCCCGCATGGCGTTGCGCGGATACTCCGCCTGGGAGCCGCCGCCGCCGAGCTCGGTCGCGGTGTAGGTGTTGAAGTCGCAGTACCCGCAGCGCACCGCGCAGAACGGGACGTGGATGTAGACGGAGAGATCGCGCCCGGAGGTGGGTCCAGAACTCATCGCTCACCCGCCAGGTGCCGCTCGGTGCGTGCGGCGAGCTCGCGGTGCAACGCCACGCCGCTGGTCCGCGACCAGGTGTCGAGAGTACGGCTGAGGTCCCGGTCGCGGGCGCCGCCGTAGGCCGCGGCGACGCTCACGCCGTGGCCCGGGGTCAGCTCGACGACGACCGGGTCGCCGGCGCGCACCTCGCCCGGCACGAGCACCCGGAAGTAGACGCCGGTGCGACCGCGGCGGTGGTACTGCGCCCGGAAGTCGTCGGTGCCCATCCACCGCTGGAACGTCATGCAGGGAGTGCGCGGTGCGGTCGCCTCGAGCAGCGCGGTGCCCACGCGCACGCGCGCACCGATCTCGAGATCATCGACGGCGAGCCCCTCGATCAGCAGGTTCTCGCCGAGGGAGCCCGGAGGCACCTCGCGGCCGAGCTCCTCGGCCCAGTGGGCGGGCTCGGCGGCATCCACGGCGTAGACCGCCTGGTCCGGCCCGCCATGATGGGCGCGGTCGGCCTGGATATCGGCGTAGAGGCCGAGCTCGCCGATCTGCACCGGGCCGTCGACCGGGCGCTTGTCGATCGCCGTGGTGCCCACGCCGCCCGCGTCGGGGTGCAGCGCGGAGACGACGCAGACGGCCGCGACGGTGCCAGCGGATCCGGTGGCCGAGGTGGCCACCGGATCCGTGGACGCAGGATTCCTGGTCACGAGTTCCTCCTGAGGTGGGACATGGACCGGTGAGGGCTGGACTCCCCGTCGGCCGTCACTTCTTCTTGGAGTCCTTGGGCATGTCGCCCTCGTCGGAGGAGAGCGCGGCGATGAAGGCTTCCTGCGGGACCTCGACGGATCCGATGTTCTTCATGCGCTTCTTGCCCTCCTTCTGCTTCTCCAGCAGCTTGCGCTTACGGGAGATGTCGCCGCCGTAGCACTTGGACAGCACGTCCTTGCGCATGGCGCGGATGTTCTCGCGGGCGATGATCCGAGCACCGATGGCGGCCTGGATCGGCACCTCGAACTGCTGGCGCGGGATGAGCTTCTTGAGCTTCCCGGCCATCTCGACGCCGTAGTTGTACGCCTTGTCGCGGTGCACGATCGCGCTGAAGGCATCGACGGGCTCGCCCTGCAGGAGCATGTCCACCTTCACGAGATCCGCGGTCTGGGAGCCGGAGACGTCGTAGTCCAGGGAGGCGTAACCGCGAGTCTTGGACTTCAGCTGATCGAAGAAGTCGAAGACGATCTCCGCGAGAGGCAGCGTGTAGCGCAGCTCCACACGGTCCTCGCTGAGGTAGTCCATGCCGCCGAGGTTGCCGCGCTTGGACTGGCACAGCTCCATGACGGCGCCGATGAACTCGGCGGGCACCAGGATCGTGGCCTTCGTGATCGGCTCGCTGATCTCGCTGACCTTGCCCTCGGGGAAGTCGGAGGGGTTCATGACCTCCACCTCGGTGCCGTCCTCCATGACCACGTGGTACACGACGGACGGGGCGGTGGAGATCAGGTCGAGGTTGAACTCGCGCTCGAGACGCTCGCGGACGATCTCCAGGTGCAGCAGGCCCAGGAAGCCGACGCGGAAGCCGAAGCCGAGCGCGGTGGAGGTCTCCGGCTCGTAGTTCAGCGAGGCGTCGTTGAGCTTGAGCTTGTCCAGGGCGTCGCGCAGCACCGGGTAGTCGGAGCCATCGATCGGGAACAGCCCGGAGTACACCATCGGCTTGGGGTCCGCATAGCCCTCGAGCGCCTCGGTCGCACCGCGGATCGAGGTGGTGATGGTGTCGCCGACCTTCGACTGGCGCACGTCCTTCACGCCGGTGATCAGGTAGCCCACCTCGCCGGGACCGATGCCCGGGGTGGGATGGGGCTCCGGGGAGCTCACGCCGATCTCGAGCAGCTCATGGTGCGCGCCGGTGGACATCATGTCGATGCGGTCACGGGACTTCAGGGATCCGTCGATCATGCGGATGTACGTGACCACGCCGCGGTAGGTGTCGTACACGGAGTCGAAGATCATCGCGCGGCAAGGCGCGTCGGCATCGCCCACCGGGGGCGGGAGGGTCCGGACGACGTGGTCCAGCAGGTCCTCCACGCCGAGGCCGGTCTTGCCGGAGACCCGCAGCACGTCGTCCGGTTCGACACCGACCAGCTGGCCGATCTCCGCCGCATACTTCTCGGGCTCGGCACCGGGCAGGTCGATCTTGTTGAGCACCGGGATGATGGTGAGGTCGTTCTCCATCGCGAGGTAGAGGTTCGCGAGCGTCTGCGCCTCGATGCCCTGCGCGGCGTCGACCAGCAGGATCGCGCCCTCGCAGGCGGCGAGCGACCGGGAGACCTCGTAGGTGAAGTCCACGTGGCCCGGGGTGTCGATCATGTTCAGGGCGTAGTTCGTGCCGTCGACCTGCCAGGGCATGCGCACGGCCTGGCTCTTCACAGTGATGCCGCGCTCGCGCTCGATGTCCATCCGGTCGAGGTACTGGGCGCGCATGGCGCGTGCCTCGACCACCCCGGTGATCTGGAGCATGCGATCGGCGAGCGTCGACTTGCCGTGGTCGATATGCGCGATGATGCAGAAGTTCCGCAGCCGCTCCTGGGGTGTCGACGCGGGAAGGATGTCCCGGGCCTCATCGGCCGCGATCCTCGGGGTCACCGGCTTACGTCCTCTCATCACAGCGAGCCGCTGCGCGGCTGCGCAGGGCAATCGGTTCATCGTCTCATGGGGGCCGCGCCCCGTCCCGCCCCGCCGTCGCCCATGGACCGACGTCACACCTCGGCGCGCGGTCCGGAGGGCGGTCGGGAAGGCGGTGCCGAGATCAGGTCGCGGGGCGGAAGTCAGGTCGCGGGGCGGAACGTCAGGTCGCAGGGTGGACGTCAGGTGGCGGGGTGGAAGTAGGTCGTGCCCAGGGCGCGGGTGACCGCCCCGGTGACCTTCTGGAGCTGTTCCATCTCGTCCTCGAAGTCCGCGACGATGTCGTCCAGCGAGCGGAACCGCAGACTCGCCGCCGCCCGCCCCACGATCCGTCGGCCCGGCTCTGCCGTGCCCATCCGGTCGAAGGAGCTGCCGTGCAGCTTGGCGAGGGTCTCGAGCGCCTCGTCGATCTCCAGCAGGCAGTGCGCCGCCGAGCGCGGGAAGATCGAGTCCAGCAGCAGGAACTCGATCGCGTGGGAGGCGCGCACCCGGCCCCGGTAGGACCGGATGTACGCCTCATGGGCGCTGCAGCTGCGCAGCAGCATCACGGTGGCGGCATCGGAGGAATCGTCCAGATCGTGCGCCTGCAGGATTCGGGCGATCATGTCGACCCGCTCCAGCAGCTGACCGATCCGCAGGAACAGCCAGGCCTCGTCACGGGTCATCGAGGAGTCGACCAGCCCGTTGACCACGGCGCAGCGGTCCTTCGCGAACTGGAACGCGCCATGCATGCGCGAGGGGCGCACGCCGCGCGGCATGCCCAGGGTGGTCGTGTTCAGCGACTCCCAGACCTCGGTGGACAGCGCCTCACGGGCTCCGCGCGCGTTCTCGCGGGCGGTCTGCATCGCTCCGGCGACCGACGAGGGATTCTGCCGGTCGGTGACGAGCCGGTCGAGCACCCGCTGCACGGTGAGGTCGGCCTCGTCCGTTCCCCCGCTCCCGAAGATCTCGTAGACCCCTGCGCAGGCGACGGGGACGTCCAGGGAGGCGTCCTCCGTGATCGACTGGAGCATCACGTCGAGGATGCGGGCGGTCTGATCGGCACGCTCGACATAGCGCCCGATCCAGAACATCGAATCGGCGATCCTACTGAGCATCATCGGCCTCCTCCTCATCCGCCGCGGCGGCCCCGTCGGTGCTGGTCCCGGCGGGGCCTGCTCCCGAGTCCGGCACGGTCTGCCCGTCCTCGGGATCCAGCGCATCCTGCAGGTCCAGGAGCGGAATAGCGGACGTGACCGGGTCGGGCTCCCGCGTCGGCTCCTCCGAGTGGTCCTCGGGGAGGTCGTCGTACTCGTCGTAGTTCCCGTCCAGCGGATCCTCGATCCGCTCCTCCTCGGCCGAGGACTGCGACCGGGCCTGCGCGGAGATCGCCCCGGTCCCGGCGGCCGCCGGCCGATCGGTCGCGAGCACCCAGGTGTCCTTCGATCCCCCGCCGCGCGAGGAGTTCACGATCATCTCGCCCCGTGGGAGCGCCACCCGGGTGAGCCCGCCGGGCAGCACCCAGACGTCGTCCCCGCTGTTCAGCGCGAACGGTCGCAGATCCACGTGACGGCATTCGGGGCCGCCGTCGACCAGGGTCGGGATGGTGGACAGCTGCACCACGGGCTGCGCGATCCACCCGCGGGGGTCGGCGAGCAGCCGCTTCCGCAGGGCGTCGAGCTCCTGGACGGAGGCCGCGGGGCCGATGACGATGCCCTTGCCCCCGGAGCCGTCCACCGGCTTCACGACCAGCTCGTCGAGCCGGTCCAGCACCTCGGCCAGCGACTCCGGCTCCTCGAGCCGCCAGGTGTCGACGTTGGGGAGGATCGGGTCCTCGTGCAGGTAGTACCGGATCAGGTCCGGGAGGTAGGTGTAGGTCAGCTTGTCGTCGCCGATCCCGTTGCCGATCGCGTTGGCGACCACCACGTTGCGGGCCAGCACGGCTCGCACCAGACCGGGGACCCCGAGCATCGAGTCGGGCCGGAACACCTCGGGATCGATGAAGTCGTCGTCGGTGCGCTTGTAGATGACGTCGACGCGGCGCAGCCCGGCCGTGGTGCGCATGTAGATGCGCTCGTTGCGCTCGACGAGGTCACCGGCCTCGACCAGGTCCACCCCCATCGTGCGAGCCAGGAGGGAGTGCTCGAAGTAGGCGCTGTTGTAGCGGCCCGGCGTGAGCACCACGACGGTGGGGTCCTCATCGGCGATGTCCGGCGCCGCGGCCTGCAGCGCGCTCAGCAGCCGCCCCGGGTACTCGCCCACGCGCCGCACCGGACGATGGGCGAACAGCTCGGGGAAGGTCTGCGCCATGGCGCGACGGTTCGAGAGCACGTAGCTCACGCCGCTGGGGGTGCGCACGTTGTCCTCCAGCACGCGGAACTCGCCGGCGCCGTCCCGCACCAGGTCGATGCCGGAGATGTGGATGCGCACGCCGTTGGGCGGCTGGTATCCCACCATCTCGTCGACGATGTAGGTCGAGGAGGAGACGAGCTCCTGGGGGATCACCCCGTCCGTGATCGCCGCACGGTCGGTGTAGAGGTCATCGAGGAAGCGTTCCAGGGCCTGCACCCGCTGGGTGACGCCGCGGGAGACGCGGGACCACTCCTCGGCGTCGATGACCCGGGGGATCGCGTCGATCGGGAAGGGGCGTTCCTCACCCGCGTAGTCGAAGGTGATCCCCTGATCGAGGTAGCTGTGGGCGAGGGACTCCGAACGCGAGCGGAACTCCTCGGGCCCGAGGCCGGCGAGGGCGTCGTGCAGGGCCGCATAGGTGGGACGCACCGAGGCGTCGGGCGCGAACATCTCGTCGCCGCCCGCTCCCGCCTCGACATTCTGGAACAGTGAGGTGGAGGGCATGCCTACCATCTAACACCGTCACCCTCCCGATGCGGGCGCAGAGCGCCCAGGAAACGAGAACCATGTCTCTGGGCTCCAGCCTGTCCTCCCTCCTCCGGTCCGCGATCCGCTCGCCGTCCGTGCGTCGGAGCGCCCGCGGCCTCGGCCGGGCCGCCGTGCGTGCGGTGCGGCAGGGTCGCGGTGGCGGCGCCCCCGGCAGCACGCGCCCTGCCGAGCAGGCGCCGTCCGGAGGCGGCGGGGAGCAGGTGCTCGCCGATCGTGATCCCTCCGGTGCGGTCGCGATCTCCTACGCGCCCCACGCCGATGATCGACCCGACCCCGGGGAGATCGTGTGGACCTGGGTGCACTACGAGGAGGACGCCTCCCAGGGCAAGGACCGGCCGGTGCTGGTCCTCGCCGAGGAGAGCGCCGCGGCCGGCGGCACCGATGGATCCGGGGCGGTGCTGGTGGCGCTGATGCTCACCTCGCGGGACCGCGCGGAGACGGACGAGGTCATCACCGATGAGCACGGATCGACCTGGGTGGACGTCGGAACCGGCGACTGGGATCGGAAGGGCCGCCCCTCCGAGGTGCGCGCCGACCGCCTGCTGCGCATCGTCCCCGCCACGGTCCGGCGCGAGGGTGGACGCCTGGACGAGAAGACCTTCGGTCGGGTCGCCGCCGCGGTGAACGAGGTGCACGGCTGGCGCTCCTGAGCACGTCGACGGGTGCCTTGCGACGAGTGCCTGGCCTCGTGCGCCGGGAGACGTGCGCCGCGAGCTGCACTCAGCGGCCCAGCGAACGCGCAGGGCCGAGGACGGGCGCACGGGATCGCAGGAGACACGCCGCACACCGGGTACGTCCCGGGAGGGGCTTCTGGTAAAGTTTCATCCCGTATGTGTGACATACCGTTCGGTGTGCGCATGCCGTGATCCCGCCGTGTCAGGGGTGACGGCTCGTGCGACCCGGGCGAGTACCCGTGGCAGCGACCCGGTACCGACGTCTCCAGGCGAGTCCCCACCGCCGTCCCCGTCGGATCCGTCCTCGGCCGTCCCGGATGATCCACCAGAGCAGCACAAGAGAAGAGTCTTCGTGGCAAACATCAAGTCCCAGATCAAGCGGAACAAGACGAACGAGAAGTCCCGTCTGCGGAACCGCACCGTCAAGTCCGAGCTGCGGACGTACACCCGCAAGGTGAAGGCCGCCGTCGCGACCGGCGACGCCGCCGCCGCCGGTGAGGCCCTCTCGGCCGCATCCCGCAAGCTCGACAAGGCAGTCTCCAAGGGTGTCATCCACCAGAACCAGGCTGCGAACCGCAAGTCCGGTCTCGCCAAGCTGGTCTCCGGCGCCTCCAAGTGACATCGCAGCATTGCTGCACCCTCGTCTGACGAGGTGATGAAGGCCCGGTGCGGATCCGTCCGCACCGGGCCTTCTGCTGTCCGGCGTCGGGCGTGTGCACAGGCTCTGGTCCGGGGCCCGTTCCCCGCCAGGGGAACGGGCCCGGCCCGATACCGACGGAGTCGGTGAGCGCGAGCTCCGTCGCCTGTGGTCAGCAGGCGCGCGCTCAACGGGCGCGGCGGGCCCGACAGATCTCCATGACCATCCGCTGCACGGACGATCTCGGATCGCGCCCGGCGCCCTTGACCTCGTGATCGGCGCGCGCGACGGCCTCCAGCGCGCGGGCCAGGGAGCGGTCGTTCCAGTTCCGGGCCTCACGGGTGAGGTTGCGCAGCATCCAGTCGGGCATGCCGAGGGTGCGGGCGCTCGCACCGGGAGAGGACGCCTTCGCGAGGGACCGCATCTTCGAGGCGATCGCGGCGACGATCGGGACGGGATCCGCGCCGGCGAGCTGCGCCTGCTGCAGCAGCTGGAGCGCCTCCTGCTCACGCCCGGCGATCGCGGCGTCGGCCACGGCGAAGGCGGTGGACTCCACCCGGCCCGCCGTCACGGCGTGCACGTCCTGCAGCGAGAGCTGCGGGGCCTGCTGGCCCTGCTCCGGGGTGGTGTCCTCGATGAGCTGACGGCTGATCGCGGCGAGCTCTGCGAGGTCTGCGCCGAAGGCGTCGACGAGGGCGGCGATCGCCTCGGGGTGGATCCGCCGCTCGGCCCGGGCGAACTCGGCGGCGACGAAGGTCTGCTTGTCCCCGGCGCGCTTGACGGGGCTGGCATCGACCCGAGGCACGCCGGCCTTCTTCAGCGCGTCCAGGAGCTTCTTGCCCCGATTGCCTCCCCGGTGGACCAGCACCAGGGTCACGTCCGGCTCCGGGCTGCGGATGTAGTCCAGGAGCTCCAGCACGGTCGCGTCCGGGGCGGACTGCAGCTCCGGCACGATCACGAAGCGCGGCTCGCCGAACAGCGAGGGGCTGGTGACCTGGGCCAGAGCGCCGGCACCGGCGTTCTCCCCCACCAGATCGTGGAAGGCGACCGACGGATCGGCCTCCTTGGCGAGCGTGCGCAGCCGCTGCACGGCGCGATCAGCGATCAGCGCCTCGGTGCCGTGGACGAGCACGACCGGTGCGAGGGCGACGCTGTGCCACTCGACATCGCTCACGGGAACTCCTCTGGTGTTCGGGGACCTGGACGATCCTATCTGGCCGGGCCGACGGATCGAGCCGCCGCGGGGTCCGCGGCCGGCAGCACCACGGTCCCGTCGACATCGGTGCGGATCGTCGCAGTGCCGGCCTCGTGCAGGAGGTCCAGGAGCTCCTCGGTGGGATGTCCGAAGGTGTTGTCCTGTCCCACGGTGATCAGCGCGAGGTCGGCGTCCAACTGGTCGTACAGGGCCGGTTCCTGACGTCGCGACCCGTGGTGGGCGACCTTGATGATGTCCGCAGGACCGGGGCCCGTCTCCTCCAGCGCCGCCTGCGCCGCGGGCTCCAGATCCCCCAGCGACACCAGACGGGTGCCGTCCGGCCAGGTGCCTGCCACCACCACCGAGCAGTCGTTCGCGGCATCGCCCTCCCCCGAGCCGTCCTCCCGAGCGGTCGCGGCGATGGCATCCTCGGCGGAGGCCGGCCACAGCACCTCCAGGCGGAGACCGTCGACGCTCCAGGTGCGACCCGTGGTCGCGACCGTCGCCGGGGTGGCGGCCACGGCCGCATCGGTCGCCTCGGGCAGCGGACAGATCCACTGCTCGGCCGGCACCCGTGCCCCCGTGAGGGCTGCGCGCCCGCCGACGTGATCGGCGTGGGGATGGGTGAGCACGAGCAGGTCGATCCGGTCCACGCCCAGACGGTCCAGGCACTCGCGCAGGGCCTCCGGCTCGGGGCCGGTGTCGATCAGCACCGTCGGAGGCGGTGTCGTCGCGGCAGCTGCTGTGGATCCCTCCGCGGCGCGCAGCAGGGTTGCATCCCCCTGCCCCACGGCGCAGGCGGCGACCGTCCATCCGGGCACGTTCCCCCCGGGGACGAGGCGGCCCAGCGTCGGGGCGAGGGCGGCGACCAGGACGGCGGCCACCGCCCATCGCACCAGCGGCGCCTTCCGGGCGGCGACGACGATGGTCAGGCCGATGAGCACCGCGACCACCAGGAGCACACCGACGACGCCCCCGGGGACCGCGATCCGTGACCCGGGGAGCGCATCGGCGGTCCGGGCGATCAGCAGCACCAGGTGCGCGCCGCCGGCGGCGACCGTGTTGAGCACCGCGGCGGCACCCGGCCAGAAGGTGCCGATCACGAGCGCGAGCAGCCCGATCACGGTGGTCGGCCCCACCACCGGACCGACCAGCAGGTTCACCGGCACCGCCCAGAGGGAGATCTCGGGCGTGAGCAGGATCAGCAGCGGGGTGCAGGCCAGCTGGGCGACCATCGGGACGGCGATCACCAGGGCGAGGCCCTCCCCCAGCCGTTTCCCGCTCAGCTCGACGAGAGCCGCGGCCAGGGGCGGCGCGGCGATGAGGATCGCGGCGGTGGCCACCGCGGAGAGCAGGAAGCCGATGGATGCGGACGTGACCGGGTCCAGGATCGACCAGGTAGCGACGGTCAGCGCGAGAGCGGCGACCGGCGAGGCCCGCACCCCGGCGAAACGTGCGGCCAGCAGGGGCACCGCCATCGTGGCCGCCCGTTGCACGCTCGGCTCATCGCCGACCAGCCACACGTAGCCCAGCAGGACCACCGCGGCGACCGCGATCCGCGGCCGCCGTCGCATGCCGGCCAGCAGGAGCGGGCCCAGGACGGCGGCCAGGACCAGGGCGATGTTCGCTCCGGACACGGCGACCAGGTGGGAGATCCCAGCTCGACGCATGATCTCCTCGGTCCCCTCGTGGAGTCCCGAGGTGTCCCCGGTGGTCATACCGCGCACCAGGGCGGATTCATCCGCCGGCAGGTGCGCCGTCGCCGCGCGGGCCTGGCGGCGCAGCTCATGCCGGAGATCCTGCGCCCGACCGCCCCAGGCCGTGCCGGGCACCGGCGCGGCGTCGTAGGCACGGAGCACGATCAAGCGTCCGCTGGTGCGCAGAGTGCCACGGACGAGCACCCGGTCCCCGTCGCGGGCCCGTTCCAGTCCCTCGGCCGCTTTCCCGTCGGCCCGCACCAGCAGCGGGAGCGACGCCGGCAGCACCCGCTCGTCGCGCCCCAGCCGAGCCGTGCCTCGGGCGGTGCGGGCCATGACCTGCATCCCGGCGCGGGACCATGCCGGGCCCGCATCGGGCGCGGCAGGATCCGCGGAGGCGACCACCATCAGCTCGACGACCAGCTCGTCGCGGGCCGCCTCCTCGAGCTGCCGGGCAGCGTCACCGTGGCGCAGCAGCGCCGGGAACAGCAGCACCCCGGCCAGCGCCAGGATGCCGAGGTGGGCGAAGATCCCGTGCCGCACCCGAGGGGTGCCGACGATCAGGATCGTGGTCAGCGCGAGCGAGACGATCGCCGCCGTCGCCGCGACGGCGGCAGCGGCCCCGGCGGTGACCCCGAGCACCGCCACGACCCAGAGACAGGTGGCCGCCGGGAGCAGGCGCAGGTCGGAGCGCTTCACAGCCCCGCCGCCCCTCGTGACCATCCTCGCGACCGACCTCGCGACCGACCTCGGGACGGGCTCAGCGAGTGTCGCCGAATGCTCATACGCGCGCTCGTTCCCGGATCTCCTCGAGCGTGGCGGGCCCGATCCCGGAGACCTCGAGAAGGCCGTCGACCGAGGCGAACGGTCCGTTCTTCTCCCGGTGCTCGAGGATGCGCTGGGCGATGGACGGCCCCACGCCCGGCAGCTCCTCGAGCTGGGCGGCGCTCGCAGTGTTCAGGTCGATGGTCCCGCCGTCGGCCCCCTCCCCTGGGACGCCGTCGGGGCCTCCACCGGCCTCGGCGCCACCCGGCGCAGGGACGGTCGGTGTCTGCTCCCCCGGGACGGGCACATGGATCTGCTCCCCGTCCGCGAGGGGTCGGGCGAGGTTGATGGCCGCCAGCTCGGCGTCCTCCGTGGTGCCTCCCGCGGCCCGCAGGGCATCCTCGACCCGAGATCCCTGCGGCAGATGGACGACGCCCGGGGACTGCACGGCCCCGGCGACGTGCACCACGACCTCGCCCGCATCCTCGCCGGACTGCGGGCTCGATGGCGGCGGGTCCTCCCCCGCCTCCCCGGTGGCCTCGGGTGCGGTCGCGGATCCCGCCGCGGCATCGGTTCCCTGGTCGTCGGGCTGGTGGTCATCCGGCTGCTGCCCACCGCTCTGCTCGCCGTCCGCCTGCTCATCAGCCGCCTGCTGGCTGGCGATCTCCTCGCCCTGCAGCGGCACGGCGGTGCCCGAGCCGGACAGATGGATGACCCCCACCGCGATGAGCACGAGCACGGCGATGCCCACCAGGGCGGAGGGCGGCGGGAACGGCAGGGACAGCCGGCGACGGGTCGTCGGCTCCGTGTGGTCACGGCGCTCGATCAGCGCCTGTCCGTGACGACGGTGACGACCTGCCGCGCCGCGGGGCGCCGGCGAGGACTCCTCATGTGCTCCCATGCCCGCGACTGTAGGGAGAAGGCTGCCGCCTGGTCAGGGCCTCCCCGCCCGGTGGGGACGACGAGGCGTTGGGGAGGAACGGTGGGTCAGTACAGCCCGGCCACCGCGAGCCACTGGCGCCAGAACCCGGTGAGGATCGCGAGCACGACCAGCAGGTACCAGGCGAGGCTCAGGATCACCCAGTGCCGCAGCAGGTTCGCGAGCGGCGCGGGCAGGCGCAGGTCGCCGCCCTCGATGGTGCGGGCGAGCGTCGCGAAGAACATCGGTGCGCTCACCGTCCACACGACCATGCACCAGGGGCACAGCGCGTGGATGACGTAGATCGCCGAGATCGCGAGGAAGTTGACGTAGCCGAAGGCGAACGCCACCCCGCCCAGACGGGCCCAGCGGAACCAGGCGGGCAGGGCGACGCCGCTGAGCATGAGCGCCCCGACCACACCCATGATCGCGAAGCCCGACAGGCCGATGGCCTGGTTGGGAAGCCCCAGCGCCGAGGCCTGCCAGGTCATCATCACGTCACCGCAGGAGATGAAGGGATTGACGTCGCAGCCGAGCGTGGCATCGGGGTTCTTGAGCAGGATCTCCTTGTCCAGCAGCAGCGCGAGCGCCGCGATCCATCCCAGGACGGAACCGACCAGGAGCACCCCGCCGGTCCTCCGCACGCCGGCTCGCCGGGTGGCCGTGCGCTCGGCGGCGAGCTCGGCGTCGATCTCCGCCAGGAGCTCGTCCTCCGTGGGGTCCGCGTCCTGCGCACCGTCGGGGCCGGAATGGGAGGAATGCTGGTTCATGTGTGGTCCAGGATCTTCCGTGCGAGGGGATGGGGGCAGGGGCTGCGGCGCCCTGAGCGCTCAGTCGGTGACCGGGTGCTCGCGGAACCAGGCGGCGAGGTGCGCATTGCCCTCGTCCATCGTGACGCGCGGCGTCCACTGCAGGCGGTCACGGGTGCGTCGCTGGTCGAACCAGTGCGCGGTCGACATCTGCTCGGCGAGGAACTCCGTCATGGGCGGCTCGTCGTGCCCGGGCCGTGCCTCCCAGATCCGTTCCACGACGCGGCCCGCGAGGCGGCCCACGCTGCCGGGGATCCGGAGGCTGGGCCGACGCACACCGGCGGCGTCGCACCAGCCGTTGAACACGTCGCGCACGGTGCGCGGCTCGCCGTTGGTGATCACGAAGCTCTCGCCGTGCACGTCCTCGATGCGATCGTGCGCGGCGACGATCGCCTCGGCGGCGTTGGTGACGTAGGTAGTGTCGATCAGCGCCATGCCCTCGTCGAGCAGGGGCAGGCGGCCGCTGCGAGCACGGTCCACGATCCGTCCCACGAGCTGGGTGTCCCCCGGCCCCCACACGATGTGCGGTCGCACCGTCGTCACCAGCAGGCCGTCCTCGCCGTCTGCCCCCATGGCGAGCAGCTCGGCGGCGGCCTTGGTGCGGGAGTAATGCCCGCGGGCGCGCGCGGGATCGGCCGGGGTCGCGTCGAGCCCCTCGATGGCGCGTCCCAGGTGGGCGACCGACGGGGAGGACACGTTCACGAGCGTCCCGCCGCCCTGGGCGCGCAGGGCGTCCACGACGTGGCGGGTGCCGTCGATGTTGATCGCGCGGTACTCGTGCTCCGGTCCGGAGATCGACACCTTCGCGGCGAGGTGGATGACCGCGTCGGCCCCCTGGACGGCGCGCCGCACGTCGGCGGCCTCGGTGAGGGATCCGGTGACGTCCTCGACGCCGGGGATCTGGGCGGGACGGCGCTGGAAGGCGCGCACCCGTGCGCCCCGATCGCGCAGGGTCGTCGCGACGGCGCCCCCGAGCATGCCGGAGGCCCCGGTCACCAGGACCGTCGGCGCGCTCACAGCGACCCGGCCTTCTCCCCGCGCAGGGTCTGGCCGGACCAGCGGGACAGCGCCGCCCGGTCGATCTTCGAGTTGTGGCGGATGTCCGTGGGCAGCGCGCTGGTGGTGAACACCGCGACCACCTCGGCCCCGGACCGCTCACGGACGGCGCGGCGCACGGCCTCCTGGAGGGAGGTCGCGGCGGCGCGCGGCTTCCCGGGCCTGCCGGGCCGGTAGCCGTCCTCGGTCTCGAGGATCACGACGACCTGCTGGGTGCCGCGGGGGCCGACGACGGCGGCTCCGGCGCGACGCACCGTCGGCACCGTCTCGGCGGCGTCCTCGATCTGCACCGGGGTGAACAGCCCCTCGGCGGTGGCGAGCACGTGGTCCGCACGGCCCTCGACCCAGAGGCGGCCCTCGGCGTCGAGATGGCCCACGTCGCCGGTGGCGTGCCAGCCCTCGAAGCGCATCGAGGCGTGGGTGGTCCCCCACAGCATCAGATAGCGGTCGCGCACGTGCGGGGCGCGCACCAGGATCTCCCCGGTCGTCCCGGGGTCCTTGGTGATCTCCCCGGTGGTGCGGCCGTCCTCGTCCATGACGGCGATGGCGATCTCGGTGCGCGGCACAGGCCTGCCCACGCAGACTCCCGATCCCTCACCGGCGGCCTCGATGCCCTCGAGGTCGATGGCGGCCACGGCGAGGCATTCGGTCATCCCGTACGGGGTGAGCGCTCTCGCGTGCGGCATGAGGCCGCGCAGCTCGCGCAGCAGATGCGCCGGGATCGGTGCACCGGCGGAGAAGAAGCTCGCCGCACTCGCGATCGCACCGCGCCCGAACTCATCGAGCTGGCCGGCGGTGTCCAGGATGTTGCGCAGCGCGGCGGGAGCGGTGAACACGGCGGGTTCGCCGAGTGCCGCGATGGCCTCCGCGAGCGCCGGGGCCGTGAGCTCGCCGGGTCGCGTGATGTCCATGTCGGGCACCACCGTGGGCGCGCCGAGCGCGGGCCCCAGCAGGGCGAAGGGCGCGAAGCCGGCGACCAGGCCGCGCTCCGGGTCCAGCTGCAGGGTGTCCCCCACCGCGGTGAACATGGCGCTCATCTGGCGGTGGGTGTACACGGCGCCCTTGGCCGGCCCGGTGGAGCCGGAGGTGAACAGGATCGCCGCGTCGGCGTCCGCATCGGGCCAGGCGGCGTCGAGCGGGGCGCCGAGGTCGCGCATCATCGACCCGGACGTCGCCAGCTGGGCGATCGAGGACTCCACGCCGAGGGCGGCTCGATCCAGCGTGGGCAGCTGCTCGACGCTGATCCGGCGACCGGGCCAGCCCATCGTGCGGGCACCGACCAGGGCGGTCTTGATGCCGATCAGCCAGTCCGGGTGGGATCCGATGACGGCTCGAGTGAGGCCCGGGATGCCCAGACCGGCGTCCGCGATGACCGCTACCGCACCGATGCGCAGGCACGCGTAGAGCACGCCGGTGAGGTCCGCACCGGGGGTGATGAGGATGCTCACCCGGTCACCGGGACGCACCCCGTGCCCGAGCAGACCGGCGGCGATGTCATCGACCCGGCGGTTCAGCAGCGACCATGAGATCTCCCGGCGCTCGCCATCCGGACCGGCCATCTCGACCACGGCGGGTCGGTGGGCATGAGCGGGATCGGCGGCCAGGCGGGCGATCGGTTCGCCCACGTGGCGCTCCGGGGCGGGCTCCGCGTAGGAGGAGACCGGGCGGGGCGCGGTGATCCGCTGGGCGGGCTCGAGCTCCGCAGCCGACGGGCTCAGCCGCGTGCGCAGCCACTGCGAGACCAGCCCGGCGACGTCGGCGTCCTCCCAGACCAGGTGGGAGGTCTTCTCGAAACGGTGCACGTCCGCATGGGGCACGCGCTCGATGAGATCGCGCAGGTACCGGTCGGAGAAGGTGACGTCGCGTGGGCCCCAGGCGAACAGGGTGGGGACCTTGAGGTCGCGGATGCCCTCGGCGAGGCGCTCGAGGGTCGGCCGTGAGGGGTGCGAGGCATGGGGCGGAATATCGGCGACGAACTGCTCGATGCCCTTGCGTCGGGCCCGCGTGCGGTACGGCGCGAGGTAGGCGTCCTGGACCTCCTTGGGCAGCGGCGGCCGCGACAGCGCGAGGGTGGTTCGCAGGAAGGTGTCGGTCAGGGAGGTCGACGCGGGCAGGAACGCCGGCGTGGTCGCGAGCTGCAGCGCCTTGGGCAGCTTCTCGACGAGCTCCTGGTGGATGCCGGTGTTGGTGAGGATCATGCCGGCGAGGTCATGGCGGTTGTCCAGCGCCCAGCCGACGGAGACGATGCCGCCCCAGTCGTGGCCGACGGTGACCACGGGACCGCGGATCGAGAGCGCATCGGTGAGCAGCGACAGATCCGTGATGCGGTCCTGCAGGCGGCGCGTGACCCCGGTGCGCTCGGACCAGCCCATCTCCAGCTGGTCCACGGCGATCAGGCGCCACGGGATGTCCTCGCGCACCAGCGAGCGGAACAGGAACGAATAGGTGGGGTTGCCGTGCACGGCGAGCAGCGTGCCCTGCGGGGTGATGCCGCGCTCGGCCAGCAGCGGGCCGGAGTCCAGCAGGTGCCAGCGGCGCTGCTCCCCGGCGTGGTCGCGCACCTCGAGAGTGCGGCTGAGACGGGGGTCGACCTCGGGCATGCCGGGGACGTCGGGCGTCGCCGCACGGCGGCGGCCCGTGCTCCGGGTGCTGGTGTTCACCACTGGACCTCCATCATCGCGGTGTTCAGTCCGGAGCCGACGCCCATGAGGAGGACGCGCTCACCCCGCTTCACGTCGTCCTGGATGCTCGCGAGAGTCATCGGCACCGCCTCGGCGGCGATGTTCCCCCAGTCGGGGAAGCTCACCGGGATGCGTTCCATCCCCACTCCGGTGATCTTGGAGAAGTTGCGGGTGTAGACCATAGACACCTGGTGCGGGATCACGTGGTCGATGCTCTTGAAGTCGAGACCGGCCTCGTTGGCGCCCTTCCAGGTGTCCAGGATCAGCTGGATCCCGTTCTCGAGCAGCCCGGCGGAGTCGGTGCGCATGTCCTGCATGTCCGCGACGCACAGCTCATGGTGCTCGGTGCCGGCGCGGGACTGGGTGTGCTTGAGCCGGTGGCCCTCGGGGTGGAGATCCGCCGGGCCGATGACGGCGGCGGCGGCTCCCGACCCCAGGGTCAGGGACGCGAACTGGTTGTTGAAGTCCGCCCGGGTGGAGGTCTTGGAGTTGAGGCGGTCGATCGTGCCGCGCTGGACCTGCTCGACATCCTCCGCCCCGACGATCAGCGCGTACTGGATCTGCCCGGCGTCGATCATGCCGGCGGCCATCGTCATCGCATTGACGAAGCCCAGGCAGGCATTGGTGATGTCGAAGTTCATGCAGCTGGACGGCATCCCGAGCGAGTGATGGATACCGGTGGAGACCGCGGGCTCCAGATGCTGGCGGGAGACCGAGGCGTTGATCAGCAGCCCGACCTGGTCGCGCATGATCCCGGCCTTGGCCATGGCGCGCTCGGCGGCGAGCACGACGCCCTGCTTCCAGCCGTTCTGCGGATCACGCCACCAGCGGCGCTCGTAGACCCCTGCCACCCGCTGCAGCACGCCCTTGGGCAGGCGCAGTCGCTTGCGGGCGGGAGCGAGCATCTCGTCGATCTCGTCGGAGGTCACCGTGACCTGCGGAAGAGTCATCTCGACCGAGAGCAGGCTCGCGTTCCTGTGGACGAATGCTGTGTTCCCGTTCCCCATCTGCGTGCGATACCTCGTTCGTCTCGTGCATTTCGTGGTGGGCATGGCCGCCGGACGGACGCCGACCCTGATCGGCGCGCCCCGAGGGGCGTCGAGAACCGGGTCGAGCACATGCGACGGCCAGTCTCCCACCGACACCTGTGGGCTGTCTGCCGAGGTGGCGGATGCCACGTCCGGTCAGCCCTCCGGCAGGTCCCCGGGATCGAGGGCGTCCGGGAGGTGGTGACCAAGATGATGGCGGGCGAAGAGCAGGCACTGGCGCAGGATCTGCTCGCGATGCTCGGCGTCGCCGCTGGTGCTGACCTCCAGGAGCACGGAGCCCTCCCAGCCGCGGTTGGCCAGGCGCCGCAGCACCTCGGCGCAGGGCTGGTTGCCCTCCCCCGGCGGCAGGTGCTCGTCCTTCGTCGTACGGCCGGAGCCGTCCGCCAGGTGCAGATGGGTGAGCCGGTCGCCGAGGCGGTCGATCATCTCCAGGGCGTCGTCCCCCGCCGTCGCGGCGTGGGAGAGATCGACGGTGACGTGGGCGTAGTCCTCATCGGTCGGGTCGTGGTCGGGAAGATAGTTGAGCAGCTCGCGTACACCGAGCCGCCACGGGTACATGTTCTCGACCGCGATCGCGACCCCGTGCTTCTCCTCCAGGGCGGCGACCCCGGTGACGAACTCCCGGGCGTACTTCCCCTGCCACCGGAACGGAGGATGCGCGACGACCGTCGGCACCCCGAGCTCCTTGGCGATCTCGACGGTGCGCTCGATCTTGACCCAGGCGTCACGGCCCCAGAGCCCCTGCAGGAAGAACAGCGTCGGCGCATGGAGGGAGAGGATCGGCTGGTCGTAGCGCTGGGAGTACTCGCGCAGGATCTTCGGGTCCTGGCTGTCCTTGGGATAGGACACCATCACCTCGACCCCGTCGTAGCCGATCTCGGCGGCGAGGCGGAAGCACTCCTCGACGCCCGCGGGGAACACCGAGGAGGTCGACAGCCCCACCGGGATCCGACGCTGCGGGTCCTGGTCGCTGCGAGGATCCCCGGCGGAGAGCCGCTTGAACAGGGACTCGCGATGGGAGTGCTGGGCGCTGTTGGGACGGGTCAGGGGCTTGCGGGCCCCCTCACGTGGCGCGCTCGCCGATGGATGATCACGGCGTGGGTTCACAGCAGCTCCTCAACGTTGGGTACGGCGCTGTCAGTATGCAACAGCACCCGACCTAGACTCATCGCCATGCCTGTCCGCGACCTCACGTCCGATGACCATGTCTCCTATCGGAGGCTCTCCTCCGGCGCCTTCGGCGGGTCGCCGCCCGATCCGGAGCCGCGTCCCTTCACCCCCGGCGAGATCCCGATCGGTGTCGACTCCTCCGCCCTGCCGGGAGGCGCCGACGGCGTGATCGCCGCCGGCGCGAGGATCCGACGCGACCGCATCACGTGGGGCGAGGGCGCGGAGATCGCCTGCGGCGGCATCGGGGGCCTGGCCGTGCACCCTGCGCATCGCGGCGGCGGACTCTTCGGCGAGCTGATCATGGAGATCCTCGCCCGCTGCGACGCGGAGGGGATGCCGGTCTCGATGCTGTATCCCTCGAACCCGTCCATCTACCGCCGCTTCGGCTACCAGGTGGTCGCCTCGCTGCACAGCATCATCGTCCCGCTGCTGGACCTGCAGCAGCTGCCTCGGGTCCCGGGCAGGCGCCTGGTCCCGGTCACCGAGGAGACCATGCCGCGCGTGCGCGCCCTGTACCGGGAGCTCACGGCCGGCGACAACGCGATGCTGCTGCGCGAGGGACCGCTGTTCCCCGAGGGTCTGCCGAGCGACGGCTGGTCGGCGCTGCTGCTCGTGGACGACTCCGGCACGGATCACGGATACGTCTCCTGGAACCGGGTCCCCTCCTCCGAGCGGGGGTACGGGCTGCAGATCCACGAGCTTCTGGGCCGCACCCGGGAGGACCGGATCGCGCTGCTGGGTTCCCTCGCCTCGTGGTCGACGGTCCTCGAACACGTCTGCCTGCGCCTGCGCACGGACGATCCCGTGCTCGACGTGCTGCCCGGGGCCGGCTCCCGACCGACCCCGGATCCGATCCCGCTGCTCATGATGCGCGTGATCGATACGGCGGCGGCCCTCGAGGCCCGCCGCGCCCCGGCCGGGCTCGCCGGGTCATTCCGGCTCGTGGTCGAGGACGCCACCGTCCCGGCCGGCATCTGCCGTGCGGGGGGCGCGTGGGTCGTCGCGGCCGCCGACGGGACGATCTCCGCGGAGCCCACGGAGGACGCCGGCACGGCCGACGGCGGAACCGTCCGCCTCAGCATCCACGCCGCGTCGCTCCTGCTGGTGGGCGGCCGGACCATCGCCGACGCCCGCCGACTGGGGCTGGAGGTCGAGGCCGACGCCGAGGCCGGGCGTCTCCTGGACGCCCTCCTCGCCGGGCCCCGGCCCAGCGTGCTGGACGCCTTCTGAGCAGGGCGCCCCGCCCCTGCCCGCATCCGTCGGCCCGTACGCTGGGCACCCTGCCCCACCCCCTCACCACCCCGGAGCACTCACGCATGGCCAAGCTGCATTTCAAGTACGGAGCGATGAACTCCGGGAAGTCCGACACCCTCATCAAGACGGCGTACAACTACGACGAGCGGGGCCTGGCCACCCTCACGGTGAAGCCGGCGCTGGACACCAAGGGCGAGAACTGGATCGTCGCCCGGGGCGGCGCCAGACGGCAGGTGGACGTGCTCGCCCATCCCGGTGAGGATCTGCGTGAGCGGGTGGCGGCCATGGCCGACGAGCGGGGGCTGCGGCCGTTGCACTGCGTACTGGTGGACGAGGCGCAGTTCCTCGAGCCCGTCCATATCGACCATCTCTTCCGCATCGCCAAGCTCGATGGCATCTCCGTGATCTGCTACGGGCTGCGCACCGACTTCCGCACGGCCATGTTCCCCGGCGCGACGCGCCTGTTCGAGCTCGCCGACAACGTCGAGAAGCTGCCGACGATGTGCCGCTGCGGATCCCAGGCGGAGTTCAACTGCCGCAGCATCGAGGGACGCTTCGTCTTCGAGGGTGAGCAGGTCGCGATCGACGGAACCGACGTCACCTACGTCTCCCTGTGCGGGCCCTGCTTCCTCCAGGAGCAGGACGCCGCGGGAGTCGCCGTGCTCGGCTGAGATCCCTCCGCTCCGGCGGCAGCACGACGACGCGCGCCGCGGCTCCCGGATCGGGAACCGCGGCGCGTCTCGTCGTCAGCGTCCCAGGACGCTCGACGTCATGAACTGAGCGTCAGGAGCTGAGCGGACGGTCGTCGCCGACCTCGGCGTCGCCGCCACCGCTGGTGGACTCCGCGTCCAGGTCGTCCTGATGCCCACCGCCGAGGCGATCCTTAGCGGATGCCGCCGCGCCCGAGGCCGACGCGGCAGCGCCCGAGGCAGCATCCTTCGCCGCCGAGGCGACCTCCGGAGCCTTGTCCTTCACGGTGGTCGCGGTGTCCTGCGCGACACGGCCCGCGGTCTCCTTGGCCTGCGTGGCGCGGCGCTGGACCTCCGGGTCGTCAGCCACCTGCCGCGCAGTGCGCTCGAGGGACTCGTACGGTCCGCGGCCCGCCCGGGAGCCGACCACGAATCCGACCGCGAGACCGGCCAGGAAAATGAACTTCTTCATCACTGCCTCCTACAGAACGTCGGTGTCGTGCCCGCATCGTGTCACAGCCCGATCACGGGCGTCCTGCGGATCCTACCGACCGGTTCAGCGCGGGCCGCCCGGTCGGGGTCGCCGGCCGGGTGCCCGGGGCTGATCCCGCGTCGTCCCGGAATGGTCCCATCCCGGTCACACAACCTCCACGAATCCGGGCACCGGAGTGCCTCCACGGCGGTGCCGAGGACCTACCATCACAGGAGGGCGATGAAGCCCTGCGCCGACTGTTTCCGCCGTCCTGCACGGCGACCGAGGAGAAGACACGTTGTCCACGTCGCAGTTCCCGCTCGATGAGCGCATGACCACCACGTTGACCATCGAGGACGTCGCCACACAGGTGCACGCCTGGGTCGACGCCGCTGCCACCCGCACCGTGCCGGGCCCGGCGAAGATGCTCTCGGATCTCCTGCGCGATCCGCAGGGTCTGAACTTCACCCTCGCCTTCGTGGACCGCGTGATCCGTCCCGAGGACCCGAAGGCCGCGGCCGTCGAGCTGCGTCGTCTCGCGCAGGATCCGCCGGCATTCCTCCCGCCCGCGCTGCGCCGGGTGGTCTCCCTGGGCGGCGTCGGCTCGCGCATCGCGCCGTCCCTCGTGGTGCCCACCGCCCAGGCGGCGATGCGCCGGATGGTCTCCCACCTCATCCTCGACGCCCGCAGCGGCCCGCTCTCCACAGCCATCACCCGGCTCACCGCCGATGGCACCGCGCTCAACATCAACCTGCTCGGCGAGGCGGTCCTCGGCGCTCAGGAGGCGACCCGTCGGCTGCAGGGCGTGCGCGAGCTCGTCGCCCGGCACGACGTCGACTACGCCTCGATCAAGGTCTCCTCGATCGTGGATCACCTGCCGCTGTGGGCGGCCGCGCAGACCGTCGACCACATCGTCGAGACGCTGCTCCCGCTGTACCTCGAGGCGGCTCACGGGGACCATCCCACGTTCCTGAACATGGACATGGAGGAGTTCCGCGACCTCGAGCTGACCCTGCAGGTCTTCGAGAAGCTCCTGGACCGTCCCGAGCTCTCCCGGATGCCTGCCGGCATCGTGCTCCAGGCCTACCTCCCCGACGCCCCGTCGGCGATGGCTCGGCTGCGACGCTTCGCCGAGCGCCGGGTGGCCGACGGCGGCGCTCCGATCAAGGTGCGCCTGGTCAAGGGCGCGAACCTCGCGATGGAGAAGGTCGACGCCTCCGTGCACGGCTGGATGCAGGCGCCGCTGCTCAGCAAGGAGGAGACCGACGCCCAGTACAAGCGGGTGCTCCTGGACGCCCTCCATCCCGAGCAGCTCGCCGCCGTGCATCTCGGGGTGGCCGGCCACAACCTGTTCGACGTCGCCTTCGCGCATCTGCTCATGGGAGAGCGCGGGATCCCTGCGGGGGCCGGCAGCGGCGTCGAGTTCGAGATGCTCGCCGGGATGGCTCCCGGTCAGCAGGCCGTGGTCCGGGAGGCGACCGGCACCATGCGCCTGTACGTGCCCGTCGTCCACCCGCAGCACTTCGACGTCGCCGTGTCCTACCTCGTGCGTCGCCTCGAGGAGAACGCCTCCTCGGAGAACTTCCTCTCGGCGGCCTTCGAGCTCGACACCCAGGCGGACCTGTTCGAGCGGGAGCAGCAGCGGTTCGCCAGGGCGCTGGACCGCGCCCTCCGGGAATCCTCGCTGCCCACCCATCGCGATCAGGACCGCTCCACCGAGACGCAGGGCGCCCTCGCCCAGCTGGGGAGCTCAGCCCTGCCCTCCGTTCCCGGCGCCTTCCGCAACACCCCGGACACCGACCTCTCGACTCCCGCGAACCAGGAATGGGCCGAGCAGATCACGCATCGCATCCGCAGCTCCTCGCTCGGGGAGGACGAGGCGCGTGCGGCGCGGATCGAGACGGTGGAGGGGGTCCGCAGCACGATCACGCGGGCGCTCGCCGCGGGGCAGGGGTGGGCCGCCCTCGACGTGGAGAAGCGCGCCCTGATCCTGCGCCGCGTCGCCGGCACGCTCTCCGCGTATCGCGGCGACCTGCTCGAAGTGATGGCCTCGGAGACCGGCAAGACCCTCGAGCAGGGAGACCCCGAGGTCAGCGAGGCGATCGACTTCGCCCTCTACTACGCGGAGCAGGCGGAGCGGCTCGCCGCCCTGAAGGACGTCACCTTCTCCCCGCGACCGCTCACGCTGGTCACCCCGCCGTGGAACTTCCCGGTCGCGATCCCCACCGGAGGCGCCCTCGCCGCCCTCGTCACCGGAAGCGCCGTGATCATGAAGCCGGCGCCCCAGGCCCGCCGCTGCGGAGCCCTCCTGGGCCGTCTCTTCCACGAGGCCGGAGTGCCGCAGGACGTCTTCACGCTCGTCGATGTCCCCGAGGACGAGGTGGGGCGGGCGCTGATCTCCGACCCCCGCATCGACCAGCTCGTCCTCACCGGAGCATCGGACACGGCCGCGCTGTTCGCCTCCTGGCGGCCCGAGCTGCGGATCCTGGCCGAGACCAGCGGCAAGAACTCCATCATCGTCACTCCGCACGCCGATCTCGACCTGGCCGCCCACGATGTCGCCGCGAGCGCCTTCGGCCATGCCGGCCAGAAGTGCTCGGCGGCGTCGTTGGTCATCGCCGTCGGCTCCGTGTCCCAGTCCCGCCGCTTCTCCGCCCAGCTCGCCGACGCCGTGCTCAGCCTGCACGTGGGCGAGCCGACGGATGCGACCGTGCAGATGGGACCGGTCATCGAGCAGCCCGGCGAGAAGCTCGCCTCGGGTCTCACGGAGCTCGGCGACGGCGAATCCTGGCTCGCCCGCCCCCGGCAGCTGGACGACAGCGGCCGCCTCTTCACCCCCGGTGTGCGCACCGGTGTCGAGGAGGGTTCCGCCTTCCACCGCACCGAGTACTTCGGTCCGGTGCTGGGCATCATGCACGCCGGCTCCCTCGAGGAGGCGATGCGCATCCAGAACGGCACCGATTTCGGGCTGACCGCCGGCCTGCACTCCCTGGAGCCTGCCGAGGTCGCCTGGTGGACGGAGCACGTGGAGGCCGGGAACCTGTACGTCAATCGCGGGATCACCGGAGCGATCGTGCAGCGCCAGCCCTTCGGCGGCTGGAAGCGCTCCGCGATCGGTCAGACGGCGAAGGCCGGCGGCCCCAACTACCTGGTGCACCTGATGGACGCCGCCGATGCCGCGCCGCGCGTTCCGGGCCAGGACGAGGCGTGGCTCGAGCGCGCCCGCCACTCGGACCGGGAGCACTGGTCCTCCGCGTTCGCACCGCGCGATCTGCAGCAGCTGCACGGGGAGATCAACGTGCTGCGGTACCTGCCCCTGCCGGTCCTGGTGCGCGCCGCTCCCGGGACCGCGCCGGCGGAGCTGACCCGCGTACTGCACGCCGCGGCGACCGTGGGTGCCGACGTGGAGGTCTCGGTCGCCGATGCCGAGCTGGCGGCGGTCGCCACCGCTTCGGGCCTCGAATCCACCCAGGTCCTCGTCGAGGGCGCCGCGGATTTCGCGCTGCGCATCCCGGATCTGGAGCAGGCCCGCGTGCGGCTGATCGGGGAGGCGGACCCTGCCCTGCGGTCCGCCATCGCGGAGCACATCACGGTCGCCCTGTTCACCGGTGCCGTCGTGGTCTCCGCACGGGTCGAAATGCTGACCTTCCTGCACGAGCAGGCGATCAGCGCGACGAACCACCGCTACGGCAACCCGCTGCCCGAACCCTTGGACCTCACCGGCGGCCGAGGGTGGTTGCGCGGCGACGCCTGAGACACGTCCGGAGCCTGCCGGGCGCACCTGGGGGACGACAGCAGCACGAGGTCGTACTCTGCTCCCGTCATTCTTGAGTACCAGCTCGAAGGAGCTCCATGCCCGACGGCGACCCGGCATCCCCGCACCCCGAGACCCCGGGCGATGCCTCGACCTCGGGGGCCCGCACGACGACGTCCCGTACGACGGCGGCCCGTCCGCCCCGGGACCCGTTCCTCGACAATGCGCGCGGCATCCTGATCACCCTGGTGGTCGTCGGGCATACGATCGAGAGCTTCTTCCAGTCCTCCGAGATGCTCCCGGACACCATCTACACCTGGATCTATTCGTTCCACATGGCGGGCTTCGTCATGATCTCGGGGTTCCTCTCCCGCTCGTACCGCAATGAGCCCCGACAGGTGCGCCGTCTGCTCACCTCGATGGTCGTGCCGTATGTGATCTTCCAGCTGATCCACGAGTTCGCCAAGATGGTCCTGCTCGGCGACCAGTACCACCTCCAGCTCTTCCTGCCGGCCTGGACGCTGTGGTTCCTGCTGGCACTGATGCTGTGGCGTCTGGCGACCCCTGTGCTGCGCCAGCTGCGCCACCCGTTGGTGTTCGCCGTCGCGATCGCCGTGATCTCCCCGCTCGATCCGGGACTCGACTCGACCCTCACCGTGGGCCGGCTGGTGAGCATGCTGCCGTTCTTCGTGGTCGGCCTCGTGTGCACGCCGCAGATGCTCGAGCGGCTCAAGGCCTTCCGCCACCGCTGGCTGGGAGCGCTCGTGCTGCTGGGGGCCCTCGTCTGCACCGTTCTGATGCGGGAGGACTTCAGCACGTCGATCTTCTTCCTCCGCGAGGCGTACGACGAGGACAACGGGCTGCTCATCGGCATGGTCCTGCGCCTCGCCGTCCTCGCAGTCGGGGTGATCGGCGCCCTCGCCCTGCTGATCGTGACGCCGCGGGGCCGCTCACCGCTGACGACGCTGGGTGAACGCTCGCTGACCGTGTATCTGCTGCATCCTCTCGTCCTGGTCTCGTTCCGGTACGCCGACGAGGTGCCGGACATCACCTCGACCTGGTGGGGAACCCTCGGCCTGGTCGTCGCAGCGCTGCTCCTCACGGCGATCCTGGGCTCGGGGATCGTGGGCCGGCTGACGCGCTGGGTGACGGATCCACCCATCGGGCACCTGCTGGTGAAGCCCGAGGAGAAGCCGGAGGAGAAGCCGGACGCCTCGTCGCGCCCGACGACTGCCAGGTCCTGACCCGAGGGGCGCTCTGCCGTGGCCCGTTCCAGACTCTCGACCAAACGCTGTGCGACAGGTCACGCCCGCGGCTAGCGTAGGGCGGGACCGATCCCGCTCCGACCGCACAGAGGTGCCTCGTCATGCCCATCCCGTCCGCGCCGTCACGGCGCACCGTCCTCGCTGCCACCGCGCTCGGAGGCGGGGCGCTGAGCGCTGCGCCTGCTCTGGCCGCACCTGCCCTGGCCGCGCCCGCCCTCCCCGCACCGACCGAGAGGACCGATCCTGCCGTGACCGAGATGGACCCCGAGGGCGGCAAGGCCCCGTCGCCGCGCGAGACCTCCCAGCGCGCGGTCGACGCGACCCGCGCCCTGCTCACGAACTTCCCGGCCGAGACCGATCCGGACATGCTCATCGAACGCTTCCCCCGCCAGGCGGACGACCCGGAGTTCACCTACGTCTGGCCGCTCTCCCAGGCCCGCGCCGCCGTCACCGAGCTGATCACCGCACTGGACGCGGGCGGCCCGTCGGCCGATCTCGGCGATCTCGATCTCGACGCCGCCGACGCGGCGCTGATCCGCGCCCAGGAGCACTACTGGTACCCGCAGGGCGGGACGACCGGTGTGCCGGGATACACCGCCGCCACGGACTCGCAGCAGGGCGCCAACGGCGACTTCTTCTACGACGACAACGACTGGATCGCCCTGCTCGAGATCGAGCAGCACCTGGTCAGCGGCGGCGCCGCCGGGGACCTGGATCGGGCGGTCGAACTCCTGGAGCTGTTCCGCTCCGGGGAGTCGACCGATCCCTCGCTGCCCTCCCCCGGCGGGATCTTCTGGACCCAGGGGGACTGGAACCACTCCCGCAACACGGTCTCGACCTTCCCCTCGGCGAAGGTGGCGCTGCGCATCCATCAGCTCACCGGCGACGAGAGCGCGCTCGAGGACGCCCTGCGCTGGATGGCCTGGGGCCGGGACACCCTGCTCGATCCCGACGTCGGGCTGTTCTGGGACAACATCGATCTCGAGGGGAAGATCGACAGGACCTTCTGGACCTACAACCAGGGGGTCCCGCTGGGCTGCGAGGCTCTCGCTTACGAGCTCACCGGCGATGCGACGCACCGGGACAACGCGCTGGCGCTGGCCCGATCGATCGTCGCCTACTACGACCCCTACACCACGGGGGCGGGATTCGACGAGCAGCCGATCCAGTTCAACGCCATCCTGCTGTCGAACCTCCTGATGGCCGAGTCGATCCTGGGCGCTCGGGTCCAGGGTCGGAAGATCACGCAGGCCTACGCTCAGCGGCTGTGGGAGGACCGGCGCGATCCGGAGACGGACCTGGTCATCGGCTCCCGCGAGACCGACGTCGGCACCCACCTGCTCGACCAGGCCGGCTTCGCCCGCACCCTCGCCCTCGCCGCCACCCCGCGGCGGCAGTGGACGCACCTGAGCTGAGCCAGGGCCGGCCCAGCGGCCCAGCGGCCCAGCAGCCCCAGCGGCCCAGCGGCCCAGCGGCCCAGCGGCCCCAGCGGCTCTAGCAACTCAGCGGCTCCAGCGGCCCAGCAGCCCCAGCGGCCCCAGCAGCCCAGCGGACCAGCGGACCAGCGGACCAGCGGACCAGCGGACCAGCGGACCAGCGGACCAGCGGTCCAGCGGTCCAGCGGTCCAGCGGTCCCAGCGGTCCCAGTGCGACCTTGGCGCTGTCCTCGACCAGCGGAGGGCGCGCCAAGGACGCACTGGAAGAGCGATATCTGACATCCGCCCGAGGTGCGCGGCTGGGTCCTGCCCGGATCCCGCTCAAGCCCGCCCGGTGCCCATCGATCTTCTCCACGAGCCGCGTCCCTGTCTGGTCACGTGTACCGCACTCCACGGTCCGCGTCCCCTGCTTGGTCTCGCGTACCGCTCTTCACGGGCCACCGGCCACGGGCCACTCCTCACGGGCTCACGGGCTCACGGGCTCACGGGCTCACGGGCTCACGGGCTCACGGGCTCACGGGCTCACGACGGTCTCCACCCTCCTGCGACGAGGGCGGCGCGAACGCGCGCCACCGCCTTTCGGCAGCCGAAGGACAGATCGTCCGCTGTGGTCCGCACCTCCTGCCATCCTGCCGCTCGACGGCGATCTCCCCGTGAGATGTCTTTGGCCAGCTGCTCGGCCCGGAGATGGTGCGGGCCCTCATGCTCGACGACAACCTTCCACTGCGGCCAGTGCAGGTCGGGCTCGCCCAGATCGCATGGCCCCTCGTCCGCCTCCACCGGCCCCGAGATGCGCACGTTGGCCAGCGGCTCCGGCAGGCCGGCAGCGACGAAGGCGAGGCGGAGCCTGGTCTCCGCGGGAGAATCACTGCTGGTTCGGACCTGATCCACCGCCCGACGCAGCTTCCGGGCACCACGGCCCGAGAACCGCTGCGTTGCGTCCGCGAGATCGACGCACGTGGTGTAGGGCTCGGCGCGACCCTCGAACTTCGAGCGCGGCCTCCGCACCAGATGATCGCCGATGGCCACGAGCGCGTCCTGACGCAGTGTGCCGCCCAGATCGAGGTATGTCCGGATCCTCGAGGTGATCCGTACTCCGGAGTCGCTGCCGAGCAGGGTCGGCTCCATCGGGAGGAAGCTCCACCTCAGGAGTGCCGTCTCCCGACGCCGTACGCCGGCAGTCGCCAGATGGATACGGGTGTCCACCCAGTTCCCGCGCGGTCTGAACACGGATCGACCCGACCTCTGCCCGGTCGGCCTGACGGGCTCGACGACGCCCTCGGACAGGGTGCCGGGCAGCGGGAACTTCCAGAGTCGAGCAGCCGTGAGCCCGGCGGCGAAGACCGCGGGGTCCTGGCGGCAGTACGCGGCGACGATATCCAGCTCGGTGAGCGGGAGGTCGCGACGAGCCCACAGCCCACGGGCCACGGAGCGCAGATCTGACGCCCTCAGCCGAGCGCTGGAGACATCGAGCCCCGTCGCCTCCTCCGTCGTGAAGGCGGCGAAGGGCAGATCTGGAGGAAGGGGACGCGGTCGGCTCGGCATACCGACAGCATCGAACACCTGAACGCGGCTCGTCGGGTTGTGCACACATCGCAGGTCAGCTGGGGACGAACCCTTCCTCCCCAGCTGACGACGCGGGTCCGCGGCGCACAGAGAAACACAGAGGAACACCGAGGAACACAGAGGAACACAGATACCGTCAGCGCCAACTGTCGACGTGCCTCGGCTGTCGATCGCGAGACGCTGAAGCGCGCCGCCCTCAGTGGAAGCGCGCCGCTCTCAGCAGAGGCGCCAGACCCCGGTGCCCTCGTCGAGTGCGTCCTTGGAGCTGGATAAGCAGTCCTAGGGCAACGCCAAGGACGCACTCGATAGGCATCGCACCAGGCAGCCCTGCGGGGAAGCCGTCCCGACGACCGAACGATCGCACGGACACGGATGCGGGTAACTGCGGTCAGGCGGTGCTGGAGGGCAGGCGGTGCCGGAGGGCAGGCGGGCCGGAGGGCAGGCGGTGCTGGAGGGCGGGCGGTGCGGGAAGTCAGGAGGTGCTGGCCGTGCCCACCCGGGCGCCCTCGGGGACTTCGCCGCCCTCGTCGCCGAGCACGGCGTCGCCGAACACGGAGACGTCCGCACCGAAGGTCCAGCGGCCCTGCACGTCGAGGCTGGTGGCCTCCTTGAGGGACGGCACACCCTGCGGGAAGCGCGGTTCGAAGTCCTGGATCAGCTTGTAGCAGTCAGGGGCGAGCGACACCGTCGGCACCGACTCGACCTGCTGGACCAGTGCCGCGCGCTCATCGAGCGCATAGACGTCCGACCGCATGAGGAGCAGGTCGCTGGTGGCCTTCACCGGCAGGAAGCGGTCGCGCCCCACCACGATGGCGGTCGCCCCGTCGAACACCTCGATCGCCGCGCCCATGGCGGACTCGATCTGGTAGACGGGCGTGCTGGTCTTGTCGGCGGGGTCCACAGTCTTCTCGTTGCGGATGAGCGGAAGGCCCATGATGCCGCCCTGCTTCTCGAGCACGGCCGCCATCTGCTCAAGGTCGAACCACAGGTTGTTGGTGTGGAAGAACGGATGGCGGTGCTCGTCGGTGAAGTAGTCCATCTCCTCCGCCGGGGTCTGGGCCGTGTCCCGCAGGATGAGGCGGCCGTCGGACCTGCGCACGGCGAGGTGGCCGCCCTTGCGGTCCGCGGGGGTGCGACGGCACAGCTCTGCCGCGTACGGCGCGCCGGTGGCGGCGAACCAGGAGGCGATCACCGGATTGGGCACGGTGCCGAGGTTGTCCGAGTTGGAGACCGAGGCGTACTTGAAACCGGCGTCCAGCAGCTGCTGGAGCAGGCCGGAGGTCTGCAGAGCGGTGTAGATGTCGCCGTGTCCGGGCGGGCACCACTCGAGCGTCGGGTCCGCCTCCCAGTCCACCGGGGTGAGGTCGTCGACCCGGAGCTTGGGCTCTTTGTTCTGCAGGAAGTCCAGGGGCAGGTCGCCCACGGGCAGGTCCTCGTACTTCGCGAGCACCTCGAGGGTGTCCTCACGGGTGCGGAAGGAGTTCATGAAGATCAGCGGCAGGCGCGAGCCCGTGCCGCGGCGGGCGGCGAGGACCTGCTCGACGATGAGGTCCAGGAAGGTCTTCCCCTCGCGCACCGGCAGCAGCGACTTGGCGCGGTCCAGGCCCATCGAGGTGCCCAGGCCGCCGTTGAGGTTGATGATCGCGAGCTGGTCGAAGACCTGCTTGGCGTGCGCGGGATCGATCGAGACGTCCTCGAGCAGCGGCGGGTCGAGGTAGGGCTCGATGGTGTCCTCGGGGATGGAGCCGGTGACCCCGTCCTCGAGCTGCCCGTAGTAATGGGAGAAGACGTCGATCGCGGTCTGTGCGACCCCCTCGTCGGCCATCTTCTTCTGCGCTGCGGAAAGTCCTTCGGTGCTCATGGGTCCAGGGTATCGGGGCGGGCGGGTGCTCCGCTCCGTTCTCCTCCAGGAGCCTCTCGCCCCGCCTTCGTACGATGGCGCGATGAGCACCTCCCTGCAGCAGCTGCGCGAGCTGGTCCGCGACCACGACATCCGGGCGGTGGTGTCGGATCTCGACGGCGTGCTGCGAATCTTCGACGGGTCGCTGTGGAGCGAGCTCGACGGGATCACCGGGACTCCCGCCGGCACGGCGTATCAGGCGGTGCTCGGTCATCCGTTCCTGGACGAGGTGGTGCGCGGGCGCGGCACCCATCGCCGATGGCGCGAGCACGCCGCCTCCGCACTGGTCGCGGCAGGCAGCAGCCCGCAGGCGGCCGACGCCGCGATCGCCGCCTGGCTCGCCTCCCCCGCCCGCATCGACCAGGGGGTCCTGACGCAGCTCGAATCACTGCGCGCCGCGGGACTCGGGGTGTTCGTGCTGACCAACGGCACGGACCGGGTGCCCGAGGAGCTCGAGGAGCTGGGGATGACGCCCTTCCTCGGTCCGGGCCGACGCTTCCTGCTGAACACCGCAGATCTCGGCGCGGCCAAGCCCGACCAGGAGGCCTACGCCCGCGCCCATGCCCGGATCGAGCAGGAGCTCGGAACGTCGCTGCGCCCCGACCAGGTCGCCTTCCTCGACGACTCCTCCCGGCATGTGGGCGGGGCTGTCCGCTTCGGATGGCGGGCCGTGCTCCACCACGCCCCGTCCGCCCCTGCCTGAGCGGGCACCGCGGGCCCGATATCGGAGGACCCGTCGGAGAACCCACCCGCACTCCCCTAGAATCGACTGCTATGAGCACAGTCCTGTCCGCGGTCGCCTGGCCGTACGCCAACGGTCCCCGCCACATCGGCCATGTCGCCGGTTTCGGCGTCCCCTCCGACGTCTTCTCCCGCTACATGCGCATGGCCGGGAACGACGTGCTCATGGTCTCCGGCACCGACGAGCACGGCACCCCGATCCTCGTGGAGGCTGACTCCGAGGGCATCACCGCGCGCGAGCTCGCCGACCGCAACAACCGCCTCATCGTCGAGGACCTCGTCGCGCTCGGGCTGTCCTACGATCTGTTCACCCGCACCACGACGCGCAACCACTACCAGGTGGTGCAGGACATGTTCGTGACCGTGCGCGACAACGGCTACATGGTCGAGAAGCTGACCTCCGGCGCGATCTCCCCGTCGACCGGCCGCACCCTGCCCGATCGCTACATCGAGGGCACCTGTCCGATCTGCGGCGCCGGCGGCGCCCGCGGCGACCAGTGCGACAACTGCGGCAACCAGCTCGACCCCACGGACCTCATCGACCCGATCTCCCGCATCAACGGGGAGACCCCGGAGTTCATCGAGACCTCCCACTGGTTCCTCGACCTCCCGGCCCTGGCCGGCGAGCTGGGCCGCTGGCTCGACGACCGCGAGGCCACGGGCCTGTGGCGCCCGAACGTGATCCGCTTCAGCCAGAACATCCTCGACGACATCAAGCCGCGCGCGATGACCCGAGACATCGACTGGGGCATCCCGGTGCCGGGCTGGGAGGACCAGCCGAACAAGCGCCTGTACGTGTGGTTCGACGCCGTGATCGGCTACCTCTCCGCCTCGATCGAGTGGGCGCGCCGCAGCGGCGACCCCGAAGCGTGGCGCGCCTGGTGGAACGACCCCGAGACGCTCGCCTATTACTTCATGGGCAAGGACAACATCGTCTTCCACTCGCAGATCTGGCCGGCGGAGATGATCGCCCAGAACGGGAAGGGCGACAAGGGCGGCGAGCCCGGGAGGTTCGGCGAGCTGAAGCTCCCCACCGAGGTCGTCTCGAGCGAGTTCCTCACGATGGAGGGCAAGAAGTTCTCCTCGTCGAAGAAGATCGTGATCTACGTGCGCGACATGCTCGAGCGATACCAGCCCGATGCGCTGCGCTACTACATCTCGGCCGCGGGTCCGGAGAACCAGGATGCCGACTTCACCTGGGTCGACTTCGTCTCGCGCACCAACAACGAGTTGGTCGCCGGCTGGGGCAACCTGGTCAACCGCACCGCGGCGATGATCGCCAAGAACGTCGGGGAGATCCCTGCTGCCGGGGAGCTCGAGGAGGTCGACGAGAAGCTCCTGGGCGCGATCCGGCAGGGCTTCGACACCGTCGGCGGTCTCATCGAGGCGCACCGGCAGCGCGCCGCGATCGCCGAGGTCATGCGTCTCGTCGGCGAGGCGAACCGCTACGTCTCCGAGACCGAGCCCTTCAAGATGAAGGCCGACGAGCAGCGGCCCCGCCTGCTCACCGTGCTGCACGTCCTCGCGCAGGCCGTCACCGACCTCAACACGATGATGGCTCCCTTCCTGCCGCACTCGGCCAACGAGGTCGAGAAGGCGCTGGGCGGGGAACGGCTGATCGCCCCGATGCCCTCGATCGTGGAGGTCGACGACCTCGACGGCGGGCCCGGATACCCGATCATCACCGGCGACTACACGGGCGTCCCGGCCTGGGAGCACCACCCGGTGGGCGTCGGCCAGAAGGTCGTGAAGCCCACCGGCATCTTCGTGAAGCTCGATCCGGTCATCGCGGAGCAGGAGCTCGAGCGGCTCGAGGCCACGACCGCGGCCGAACCGCAGGGCTGATCCAGAGGGCTGATCCAGAGGGCTGGCTCGGAGGGCTGATCCCGACGGCTGTCCTTCCCGACGGATGTGCACGGCCCTCGCCGCCAGATAACACTTCCTTCCCGAAGTGTTACTACACTGGCGGCATGCCCACACATCCGGCGCCGTTGCCCGTTCCCGCCACCACCCGGCGTGCGGGGACCTGGGTCGTGCCCGATGACGGCCTGGTCTCGCGGTCAGCCCGGTCCCGGGGCACCGGACCCTATGAGTCCACGGTGCCCGCGGTGCTGTCCCGTCCCGCCGGGGCGGCCGACCACGACCTCGACCACCTCCTCGATCTCGCCCTGCCCGGGGATCTCGCCGCCGATGTCGCCGACGGGGAGCGTGCCCTGACCACCTTCGGGCTCCACGCCGCTGCCCGACTCGGTGCGGACAACCCCGCCCTCGGCCCGATGAGCAGCATCCTGCTGCGCACGGAGTCGGCCTCCTCCTCGCAGATCGAGGACCTCACGGTCGGGGCGCGGCAGCTCGCCCTCGCGGAGCTCGAGCAATCCCGCAGCGCGAACGCCCGCGCCGTGGTCGCGAACGTGCGCACGATGGAGGCGGCTCTGCGACTCGCCTCGGACCTCGATCTCCAGGCCGTCCTGAGCGTGCAGGCAGAGCTGCTCGCCCCGGACCCGACAGCGGGCCGTCTGCGCGAGCGGCTGGTCTGGGTGGGACGCAGCGGGCACAGCCCGCTCGGCGCTGTGCAGATCGCCCCGGAGGCGGAGCTGGTGCCTGCCGCGATGGCGGATCTGCTCACCTTCATCGCCCGGGACGACCTCCCGGTGCTGCTCCACGCGGCGATCGCGCACGCCCAGTTCGAGACGATCCATCCCTTCACCGACGGCAACGGCCGTACCGGACGTGCCCTCGTGCACGCGATGCTCACCGGAAAGGGTCTGCTGACGGGCACCACGGCCCCGGTCTCGGCCGGTCTGCTCACGGACCTGCTCGGCTACACCGAAGCCCTCACCGCCTACCGGGAGGGGAACGCCCGACCCGTCGTCGAGCAGTTCGCGCAGGCCGCCCGCTACGCCGCCGTCACCGGGACGCAGCTGGTCGACGATCTCGCCGCGCAGCTGGAGCGGGATCGGGAGCGTCTGGCCGGCGTGCGCCGCCATGCGCTCGCATGGAGGGTGCTGCCCCTGCTGGTGGGACAGCCGATCGTCAATGCGGCGCATCTCCAGCGGAACCTGGGGGTGACCGCGATGACCGCGCAGCGCGCCCTCGCCCAGCTCACGGAGACCGGCGTGCTCACCGAGGCGACCGGGCGCTCACGCAACCGGGTGTGGCAGCACACCGAGATCCTCGGGGTGCTGGACGAGTACGCCGCCCAGGTGCGCCGGCAGGGCTGACCGCCGGACCCGGGAGCGACCGCCCGGTCCGACGCGCTGGTCACGCCGGGTATAGCGTGTCAGCATCCGCGACCGCGACACCGATACCGAACGGGAGGCGTCCTTCCCATGTCCACATCCGAGCAGTCCGCCGGCTCCACGGCGCAGCACGCCCAGCATCTGAACCCCAAGGTCGTCGTCATCAGCGTGGCCGCCGCGATCGGCGGCTTCCTGTTCGGCTTCGACACCTCCGTCATCAACGGTGCCGTCAATGCGCTGTCCGACGAGTTCGCCCTCGGCGCCGGGCTCACCGGCTTCGCGGTCTCCTCGGCGCTGATCGGCTGCGCCGTCGGCGCCTGGTTCGCCGGCAGCCTGTCCAACCGCTTCGGACGCATCCCTGTCATGGTGATCGCCGCGATCCTCTTCTTCATCTCCGCGATCGGCTCCGGTCTCGCCTTCGGGGTGTGGGACCTCATCGTGTGGCGCGTGGTCGGCGGTCTCGGCGTGGGCGCCGCGAGCGTCATCGCTCCGGCCTACATCGCGGAGGTCGCCCCGGCCAGGTACCGCGGCCGCCTGGGCTCCCTCCAGCAGCTCGCGATCGTGCTGGGCATCTTCACCGCGCTGCTCTCCAACGCCCTGCTGGCGAACACCGCCGGGGGTGCGGCCGAGTCCTTCTGGTTCGGGGTCGACGCCTGGCGCTGGATGTTCATGATCGAGGCCATCCCCGCCGCGGTCTACGGGGTCATGGCGCTGTTCCTGCCGGAGTCCCCGCGCTACCTGATCGCGAAGAACGAGCTCGACAAGGCCTCGCGGGTGCTCTACGACTTCACCGGTGAGCTCGACGTCAACCTGAAGATCGAGCAGATCCGTCGCACCCTCGAGCGGGAGGAGAAGGCGAGCCTGCGCGATCTCGTCGGCGGACGCTTCGGGCTGAAGCCCATCGTCTGGATCGGCATCCTGCTCTCGCTGTTCCAGCAGCTCGTGGGCATCAACGTGATCTTCTACTACTCGACGACGCTGTGGCAGTCCGTCGGCTTCGACGAAAACCAGGACCTGCTCACCAGCACGTTCACCTCGGTGATGAACATCGTCGCCACGATCATCGCGATCCTCCTGGTCGACAGGGTGGGACGCCGCCTCATGCTCCTGGTCGGCTCGGCCGGCATGACCGTCTCCCTCGGACTCATGGCGCTCGCGTTCTCCTTCGGGGAGATCGCCCCGGGGACCGATGCCATCACCCTCCCGGATCCCTGGTCCACGGTCGCGCTGATCAGCGCCAACGCCTTCGTGATGTTCTTCGGGACCACCTGGGGCCCGCTGGTGTGGGTGCTCCTGGGCGAGATGTTCCCCAACCGCATCCGGGCCTCGGCCCTCGCCGTCGCCGCTGCTGCGCAGTGGGCCGCGAACTGGGCGGTCTCCGCCACGTTCCCGTCCCTGTCGACCGTCGGCCTGAGCTTCGCGTACGGCCTGTATGCCCTGTTCGCCCTGCTCAGCCTGCTGTTCGTGTTCCTGTGGGTCCCGGAGACCAAGGACCGCGAACTCGAGGACATGGAGGACCTGCAGCTGGGACGGACGAAGAAGACGACGACGTAGACGCCAAACACGACGACAAAGACGACGACGTAGACGACCCCGACGCGAGCCGGCTCCGCCGACCGGCCTCCTGGCGCCTGCACCGACAGTCGCTCCGCACGGACGACGGCCGCCCCTGATCCGAGATCAGGGGCGGCCGTCGCTGTCGGACAGGGCCGTTCGGGCAGGGCCGTTCGGACAGGGCCGTCCGGACGGGGCGGTCAGGCCTCGAGCAGGCTGCGGGCCGCTTCGGCGATGTGGGCCGCATCGATCCCGGCCCAGTCGAGAAGCTCGGCGGGGGTGCCGGATCCCGGGACGCCGTCCACCGCGAGGTGGCTGAAGCGCAGGTCCGTGATCGGCTCCGCGGCCAGCGCGGCGAGCACCGCGGCTCCGAGTCCGCCCTCGGCGTGGTGGTCCTCGACGACGACGACCCGTCCGCCGGTCGCCTCGACCGCGGCACGGATGCCCTCGGCATCGATCGGCTTGACCGAGTAGGCGTCCACGACCCGCGCCCGGGTGCCCTGCTCCGCGAGAGCGGCGGCCGCCGAGAGCGCCTCGTGGAGGGTGACGCCCGCGCCGATCAGCGTGACGTCGTCATCCGCGGACTCCACCAGCGTCTTGGATCCGCCGACGGGGAATTCCTCCCCTGCCTCGTACAGCCCCGGGTACTCGCCCCGTGTGGTGCGCAGGTAGCTCACCCCGGAGGTCTCCGCCATCTGCTGCACGAGAGCCGCGGTGGAGGTGCCGTCGGAGGGGTAGAGCACCGTGGAGCCCTGGAGGGCGGCGAACATCGCCAGATCCTCCAGGCCCATCTGGGAGGGTCCGTCGGCCCCGATCTCGACGCCCGCATGGGAGCCGACCATCCGCAGGTCGACACGGGAGACGGGGGCCATCCGCAGGAAGTCCGCCGCACGGGTGAGGAACGCGGCGAAGGAGGAGGCGAAGGCGATGTGGCCGCGGGTGGCGAGCCCGGTGGCGGCGGCCACCATCTGCTGCTCCGCGATGAACATCTCGAAGAAGCGATCCGGATGCTTCTCGACGAAGGTGCCCGTCCCCGTGGAGTTGGAGACCTCGCCGTCCAGGGCGACGATGCGGGGATCAGCATCACCGAGTGCGGCGAGTGCGGCGCCGTAGGCCTTCCGCGTCGCGACCTCCTCGCCCTTCTCGAAGGTCGGCATGCTCGCGGTGCCCACCTCGGGCGCCGCACGCTCCACCTCCGGAGGCTTCGGCCCGCGCACGAGCAGGTGGCGCTCGCCGCCGAGGCCGTCGATGGCCTCGGCGGCCTTGTCCTCGGGCAGCGGCTTGCCGTGCCAGCCCTCGGCGTCCTCGACCTCGGGGTATCCCTTGCCCTTGATGGTCTTCGCGAGGATGACCAGGGGCTTGTCGAGGTCGCCGTCCGTCTCGGCCAGGGCGGCGTCGATCGCGTCGAGGTCGTGCCCGTCGAGCACGATCGCCCGGGCGCCGAACGCCTCGACGCGGCGCTGGTAGGCCTCGAGGTCCCAGCCGAGATCGGTGGGGCCGCGCTGTCCGAGCCGATTGACGTCGACGATCGTGATCAGGTTGGTCAGGCCGTAGAGGGACGCCTTGTCGAGGGCCTCCCACATGGAGCCCTCGGCCATCTCGCTGTCACCGCACAGCACCCACACGCGATACGGGGCCTTCTCGAGATCCTTCGCGGACAGGGCGATGCCGACCGCGTCGGGGAGACCCTGGCCGAGCGAGCCGGTGGCGACGTCCACCCAGGGCAGCACCGGGGTGGGATGGCCCTCGAGCCGCTCGTCGAAGCGGCGGTAGCCGGTCATGAGCTCCTCGTCGGAGACGACGCCGGCGGCCTTGTACACGGCGTACAGGAGCGGGGAGGCGTGTCCCTTGGAGAAGACGAGATGGTCGTTGCCGGGGGCGTCGGCGTCATCCCAGTCGTACCGCAGGTGGCGGCTCATCAGCGTGGCGAGCAGGTCCGCGGCGGACATGCTCGAGGTGGGGTGTCCCGAACCGGCGCTCGTGGAGGCGCGGATCGAGTCGACGCGCAGCTGGGCGGCGAGCTCGGGGACCTGCGAGAGATCGAGTCCCTCGTGCTGGGTGTTGGTCATGGACTGCTCCTTCCCGGAGCCCGGGTGCGGAGACGTGACCGCGCGGGGGCGCCGATGTTCATCGTCCTGTGTGGTCATCACCTTAGGAGCGTGCCCGGAGGACGACAAGGGTGCTGACGACCGCTCGGTCCAGAAGTGCGGTGATCAGTCGCTCTCGGCGCTCCGGAGCCCACCGAGGTCGTGGACCCGCATCGTCACGGCGTGCTCGGTCCCGGCGGCCCCGCCGCCGTCGCGGAGGATCTGGGGGATGAACTCCTCGGGCACCGGGTGCCCGGTCACGTGCGCGAGATACGCGGCATGGGCGCGCAGCGAGTCCACCGACGCCTGCACCTGCTCGGGTCCGACCGCCTTGGCGTGGGTCGGGGCGGGATGGCCGACGACGAGCAGGGCGCGGGCGCTCCATGGCTCCAGTCCCTCCTGCTCACGCAGCTCACGGAACACCCAGGGATTGGCGGCGTCGCGGGCGCCGTCGGCGGCGCTGAGGCCGGCGGCGCGATGATCGGCCTGGTTCAGCGATCCGTAGGCCTCGAGGTCGAAGTTCGTGGTGAGCACGAGATCCGGGCGCACCTGGCGGATCACGCGGGCGATGTCGCGGCGCAGGCCGAGGGTCGCCTCGAGCATGCCGTCGGGATGCTCGAGGATCCGCAGATCCTCCACGCCGACCACGTCGCAGGCGCCGCGCTGCTCCGTCGCGCGCAGCTGGGCGACGAGCTCGGGGTCCTCGGCCATCCCCGCTTCGCCGCGGGAGAGCAGCAGGTAGGTCACGGAGATGCCGGCCGCGGTCCAGGCGGCGACGGCGGCGGAGGCGCCGTACTCCATGTCGTCGGGGTGGGCGACCACGCACAGCACCCGACGGATCCCGTGCTCCGGCAGGGGCGGCAGCGGCTGGGCGTCGGTGTCGGTCATCGGGATCCTCCTGGGCTGGTGGCGGGTCCCTGCCCACTCTAGGCAGAGACCGCCGGTTCGCGCTCGAGCGCGGCGAGCAGCGCGGTGACCGCGGCGCGACCGGCACGATTGGCGCCGATCGTCGAGGCGCTGGGGCCGTAGCCCAGCAGGTGGATGCGCGGGTCCGAGACCACGGCGGTGCCGTCCAGGGCGATGCCGCCGGCGGCGTTGTGCAGGCCCAGCGGCCGCAGATGGCGCACCTCGTGGCGGAACCCGGTGGCCCACAGGATCGTGTCGAGCCCGGTCTCCGTCCCGTCGGCCTCGCGCACCCCGTCGGGGGTGGTCCGCACGAACATCGGGCGGCGCTCGAGCAGCCCGCGACGCTGCGCGTCCCGCAGCGCGGGGGTCCAGCGCAGGCCGGTGTTCGAGACGACGGAGCCCACCGGAAGCCCCTGCCGCACCCGCTCGATGACCCCGGCGACCGCCTCGCGCCCGTCCTCCTGGGTGAACGGGCCGTCCTCGAGCACGGGCTCACTCCGCGTGTACCAGAACGTCTCGGCCACGTCGGCGATCTCTTGGAGGAAGCCGAGCGCGCTGATCCCTCCCCCGACGATGCCCACGCGCTGACCGGCGAAGTCCGCGGCCCGCACATAGTCCACGGTGTGCAGCTGCCGGCCGCGGAAGTCGGCAGCACCCGGAGTGGCGGGGAGGAAGGGTCTCGTCCAGGTCCCGGTGGCGTTGAGGATCGCGCGGGTGCGCAGCGGCGGCAGCGGGACGGCATCGGGCCCGAGGGCGTGCACCCGGAGCAGTGCTGTTCCTCCCTGGGCGGCGGTCTCCTGGTCGTCCTCGACCCGGACCACACGCACCGGCCGCTGGACCGGGACCTCGAACCGTCGCTCGAAGTCGGCGAAGTACTCGGGCACCGCACGGTTCGCGGGGTCGGCGGGATCGGCCTCGACCACCGGCATCCCGGGCAGCTCCCGGATCCCGTTGACGGTGGCCATGGTCAGGCTGTCCCAGCGATGCCTCCACGCCCCGCCCGGGCCGCTCCCGGCGTCGAGGATCACGACGCTGCGCTCTCCCGGTGCCGCCAGCGCCGCCGGTCGCACGCCCCGGCGCAGCAGATGATGGGCGGCCGAGAGCCCGGCCTGGCCGGCGCCGATCACCACGACGTCCACCACGCCGTCCACGCTGCCTCCAGGGATCCACATGTCCGGTCGAACTCCGAGCATGCCCGGGGTGTTCCCCGACGCGTCGGACATCACCGCGGCCTGTGCGGCATCAGCTCAGCAGAGCCGGTTCCTGCGCCGCTCGATCGGTCCCGGGTGCGACCGCCTCGACGGCGGCCAGGCCCCGCTCGAGATCGGCGGAGAGGTCCTCGAGGTCCTCGAGGCCGATGCTGAGGCGCACCGTGCCCGGGTGCACCCCGCAGGCCCGACGCTGGGGCTCGGTCAGATGCGAATGCGTCGTGGTCCCGGGGTGGCAGACCAGCGATCGGGCATCGCCGATGTTCACGGCGAGGGTGAACAGCTCCAGGGCGTTGCAGAAGGCGGCGGCCGCCTCCTCTCCCCCGGCGAGGTCCACGGAGAACACGCCGGAGGTGCCGTGGGGGAAGTCGCGACGGACGAGGTGCGCGTCGGGACGGCCCGGGATGCTCGGATGGTTGACCCGGGCGATCCCGGCGCTGCCATGCAGGCGCCCGGCGAGCGTCGCGGCATCGGCGCTGATCTTGCGCATCCGCAGGTCGAGGGTCTCGATGCCCACCAGGATCTGCTGCGCGCTGGTCGCCGGCAGCGTGGTCCCGAAGTCGGTGACGTACTTCGCGCGGGCGTACGACAGCAGCCCCGAGGCGCCGCGCTCGTAGTCGTCGGCGAAGACGACGCCGAAACGCCGGTTGCGGGTGGTCAGCCGCTGCCAGCGCTGCGGACATCGCCGCGGGTCGAAGCGCCCTGTGTCCACGATGATCCCCGCGATCGTGGTGCCGTGGCCGCAGAGGTACTTGGTGGCGGAGTGCACGACGACGTCGGCCCCGTGGTCGCCCGCCCGGTACAGCGCGGGGGTGGACAGCGTCGCGTCCACGACCACCGCCACGTCATGGGCGTGGGCGATCGCGCTGATCGCGTCGAGGTCCACGAGCTGCGCGCCGGGATTCGCGATGGATTCGACGAGCACCACGCGGGTGCTCGGGGTGATCGCGCGCTCCCAGGCATCGAGGTCCCAGGGGTCCACCGTCGTGGTCGTCACGGCGAGGTCGGCCAGGGTGTCGTCGAGGAACTCGGTGGTGCCGCCGTACAGCAGCGCGGAGGCGACGACGTGGCTGCCCGGCTCGAGCAGCGCGCACAGGGCGATCGTGGTGGCGGCCTGGCCGCTGGCCACCGCGATCGCCCCGATCCCACCCTCGAGCGCGGTGAGGCGCTGCTCGAGCACCGCCGTGGTGGGGTTGCCGGAACGGGCATAGGCGAAGCCGCTGCGGCGCCGGGCGAACAGCTCCTTGAGGGAATCGTGGTCCGGGTGCGCATAGGCGCTCGTCGCGTAGATCGGGGGTGTGACGGCGCCGTGCATGTCGCCGCCGCTCCAGCCTGCGTGGATCGCTGACGTGCTCACGTGGCCTCCCCGGGGGTGTCGTCCTGTGCGGAATCCTGCTCAGCTTCGGGGAGACCGCGCAGTGCGCGCGAGGAGTGTGACGGACTGTGGCCGTGCGCGGGCTTCACGTCGCACCGGGTCACGCACCGTCATGTCAGGCGGGAGAGCCGTCCTGCGTCCACACCTGCGAGGATCCGCGGCGGTGCGATCCCAGCAGATGGGTGTCGACCACGCCGAGAGCCTCCATGAGCGCGAACATCGTGGTGGGGCCGACGAAACGGAACCCGTGACGCTTGAGCTCCTTCGCCAGGGCGATCGACTCGGCACTGGTGGTGGGGACGTCCTGCGCGGTCGCGGGCATCGGGGTGCGCTCGGGCCGGTGGGACCAGACCAGATCCGCCAGATCGGCGCCGGGCCCGAGCTCGCCGCGCGGGCCGAGCCCGTCGAGGTCGCGCAGGGCGATCGTGGCCCGCGCGTTGGAGATCGTCGCCTCGATCTTGCCGCGATGGCGGATGATGCCCTCGTCGTGGAGCAGCCGCTCGACGTCCTCGGGACCGAAATCGGCCACGACCTCGATCTCGAATCCGGCGAAGGCCCGCCGGAACCCTTCGCGTCGGCGCAGGATCGTCGCCCAGGACAGCCCGGACTGGAACCCCTCGAGGGCGAGGCGCTCGAAGACTCCGTGCTCGTCACGCACCGGGAGGCCCCACTCGGTGTCGTAGTAGTGGCGGAGGTCCTCGTGCACGGAGGCCCAGGCCGGCCGGTGGAGCCCGTCGGGCCCGAGGACGAGACCGTCGGCCATCAGTCGTCGATCTTCCCGATGATCTCGCGCTTCTCGGCCTGGAACTGGTCCTCGATCCGACCCAGCGCCCAGTACGCGGAGACCGAGATCTGCTCGCGCGGGATCCCGGAGTCCTTCACGAGGAGCCGGCGCAGCTGCTTGGTCAGGCCGCGCTCGGCGTGGCAGAACACCTGCAGGCCCTCGGTGCGGGACAGGTCCAGACCGCGCACGGCCTCGAGCAGCTGCTCGCGCTCACCGACGATCCAGCGCAGCTCGACACCGGCGGGCCGTGGGAGCTCGAGCGCGTCCTCCTCGTGGTCGAGGTGGAGGAGCACGAGACCCTCGGCCTGCTCGTCCATGGCCTCGAGGGACGCGGCGATCGCGGGCAGCGCGGCGTGGTCGCCGATCAGCAGGTGGGTCCTGGTGCCGGGCTGCGGGGTGTAGCCGCCGCCGGCTCCGGAGAGGGCGATCAGGTCGCCGGGCAGGGCCTCGTCCGCCCAGCGGGCGGCGATCCCGCTGTCCTCGCCGTGGCCGTGCAGCACGAAATCCAGGTCGAGGGTGCGGGCCTCGTCGTCCCAATGACGCACGGTGTACGTGCGGCGTGCCGGGAGCAGCTCGGGCTGCTCCTCGCGGAGGGCGTCGAGATCGTACGGCGGGTGCAGGCCGGAGGCGGGATCCGCGATCAGCAGCTTGACGTAGGCGTCGGCGTTCTCGTTGCGGTTCAGGTGGTCGTACTGCTCCCCGCCCAGGGTCACTCGGAGCAGGCGCGGGGAGAGACGGGTCTTGCCCGTCACCTCGAGCACCGCCTGCTTCCGGGGGCGCTTCGCGGGGGCGGACGGGGCAGGCGTGGTCTCCATGTCTCCACATTACGCGACACCTGCGTTTCGTTAATGAACGGCAGCTGGGATCTCATCTGCTGGTCTCTGCTGGTCTCTGCTGGTCTCTGCCGGCTCTCGGATCACGACGTCTAAGCTGGCGACATGAGTGCACAGCGGTTCGCCGAGCTCGATGCCGTCGTCGTCGGCTCGGGGCCCAACGGCCTCGCCGCCGCCGTCACCCTCGCCCGCGCCGGGCTGCGGGTGCAGGTGCTGGAGTCGCAGGACACGATCGGCGGCGGCGCCCGCACCCTGGATCTCGGCCTCGCCCCCGGCATCACCCATGACATCTGCTCGGCCGTGCAGCCGCTCGCCCTGGCGAGCCCGTTCTTCCGTGCCTTCGACGTGAGGGCCCGAGGGGTGGAGCTGCGCACCCCCGAGGCGTCCTACGCCCAGCCCCTGGACGACGAGCCCGCGGCGATCGCCTGGCGGGACGTGGAGCGCACCGCCGCAGGCCTCGGGGCCGACGCCGCCGCCTGGCGCGCCACCCTCGGCACCCTCGCGGCCCACTGGGACCTGGTGGTCGAGCTGTCCCTGGGCGACAAGCGGTCCGTGCCGTCGGCGCTGCTGAGCCCCCGCACCCTCGCCGCGGCGCCGATGTTCGGTGCTCTGCTGGGCCTGCAGGGCACCGCCGCCTGGAACCTGCCCTTCCGCACGGAGCGGGCCCGGGCCCTCCTGACCGGGGTCGCCTCCCACGCGATCGGGGATCTTCCGTCCCTCGCCCTCGGCGCCACCTCCGCACTGCTGGGCACCCTGGCGCACGGCACCGGCTGGCCGATCCCCGTCGGCGGCTCGCAGGCGATCATCGACGCCCTCGTCGCCGACCTGCGCGCCCATGGCGGCGAGATCGTCACCGGTCACCACGTGAGCACCTGGCGCGATGTCCCGTCGGCGCGAGCGGTGCTGCTGGACACGACCGCCGGCGCCGCGGCGGACATCCTCGCGAACCGACTGCCCCGGTCCCTCGAGGACTCGCTGCGGCGCTTCCGGCACGGCAACGCCGCCGCGAAGGTCGACTTCGTGCTGTCCGGCCCGGTGCCGTGGCGCGATGCGGAGGTGGGCCGCGCCGGCACGCAGCACCTGGGCGGGACCCGTGCGCAGATGGCGGCCGCCGAGGCCGAGGTCGCGGCTGGCCGGGTCCCCGAGCATCCGGTGACGCTGGTCAGCGACCCGTCCGTCGGCGACCCCTCCCGCATCCAGGCCGGCCTGCGACCGCTGTGGGCCTACGCCCACGTCCCCACCGGCGACACCACGGACCCCACCGAGCTGGTCACGCGCCAGATCGAGCGCTTCGCGCCGGGATTCCGCGACGTGGTGGTCGCCTCTCGCGGGGTGAGCGCGGCAGACATGCCCCACCACAATCCCGCTCTCGTGGGCGGGGACATCTCGCTGGGGCAGGTCACCATGTGGCGCATGATCGCCCGACCCACCGCCCGTTGGGATCCGTACCGGCTCGCCGACACCGGCTGGTACCTGTGCTCCGCCGCGACGCCGCCCGGCCCGGGCGTGCACGGCATGAACGGCTGGCACGCCGCGCAACGGGTGCTGCGCCACGAGTTCGGGATCCACGAGCTGCCGGACCTGTCCCCGCAGACGGCCGACGTGACAGGCTCCGCGACTGACCCGTCACATCCGCGTTCCTGAACGTGACGGCGGACGTCCTGTGTCGCAGGATGATTGACCGTGAATTCTTCAGACCCCTCCGCTCCGACCCCGTCGGCCCCCGCGGCCGAGAGTCGTGAGGCGGATCTGCACAATCCCTCCGGCAAGACCTTCATGGGCCAGCCCCGGCCGCTGGCGAACCTGTTCAGCGTGGAGCTGTGGGAGCGCTTCAGCTTCTACGGCATGCAGGGCATCCTCGCGATCTACATGTACTTCTCGGCCACGGCCGGTGGCCTGGGGATCGACGAGGGCGTAGCCCTCAGCATCGTCGGTGCGTACGGCGGCTCGGTGTACATCTTCTCGATCCTCGGCGCGCTGGTCTCGGACCGGCTGCTGGGCCCGGAGAAGACCCTGTTCGGCAGCGCCGTGATGATCATGATCGGCCACCTCGCCCTGGCCCTCGTGCCGGGAGTGCCAGGCCTGGTCGCCGGACTGCTGCTGGTCGCGATCGGCTCCGGCGGCCTGAAGGCCACCGCCGCGACGCTCGTCGGCTCGCTGTACGACCTCCAGGACACCCGGCGCGACGCCGGCTTCTCCATCTACTACATGGGCGTCAACATCGGCGGGCTCTTCGGTCCGCTCGTGACCGGCTTCGCCCAGAAGGAATGGGGCTTCCACCTCGGCTTCGGGCTGGCCGCGATCGGCATGGCCGTCGGGCTCACGCAGTATCTGCTCACCCGTAGGTCGCTGCCGCGCACCGTGCACGTGGTCCCCGATCCCCTGCCGCGCTCGAAGTACCCGCTGTGGGCCGCGATCGCCGTGGTCGTGGTGCTGGTGGTGCTGATCCTCGTGCTCACCGGGGCGATGAATCCCGGCAACCTGGCGACCATCATGGTGAGCCTGTCGGTGGTCGGCGCGGTCGTCATCTTCACGTTGCTGCTGACCTCGAAGAAGGTGACCGGCGACGAGCGCTCGCGCGTGGTCGCCTTCATCCCGCTGTTCGTCGGGACCGCGGCGTTCTTCGCGCTTTTCCAGCAGCAGTTCACGGTGATCACGCTGTACTCGGACACCCGGCTGGACCGCAACCTGTTCGGCTGGGAGATGCCGATCTCCTGGGCGCAGTCCTTCAACCCGTTCTTCATCATCACGCTGGCACCCCTGTTCGCGGCGCTGTGGACGAAGCTCGGCACCCGCCAGCCCACCACCCCGAAGAAGTTCGCCCTGGGCATCATGCTGATGGGCGCGGCATTCCTGCTGTTCCTGCCGATGGTCCCGGTGGCCTCGGTGCCGGTGCTGTGGATCGCCCTGATCATGCTGGTCGCCACGCTCGGCGAGCTCTCGCTGTCCCCGGTGGGTCTCTCGCTCACCACGAAGCTCGCCCCCGCGGCCTTCCCGGTGATGATGATGGCGCTGTACAACCTGTCGATCGCCCTGGGCACGTCGCTCTCCGGTGCGCTCGCGCAGTTCTACTCCGCCGAGACCGAGGGCGCCTACTTCGGCATCCTCGGCGCGGTGACCATCGCGATCGGCCTGATCATGCTGGCGATCTCGAAGCCGGTGCACCAGGGCATGCGCGGCGTCCTCTGACGCCCCCGCTCCCCTGCCGTCAGGGCATGACGACGGGGATGAGCACGCCGATCACGGCGCACACGATGCCCAGACCGCCCGCGACGCGCAGCAGCGTCCGGGCGGTCGTGTCGTGCCAGCCCTTGAGCAGGCCCAGCGCGACGAAGAGCACGAAGGAGAGGACCGCGAGGGCCCCGACCGCGCTCAGCAGCGCGATCATCGGCCTTCTCCGGTCCGACGGGTCCGATGGATCGGCGGGCGGGCACGGGACGCGGGGACGGGTTCCATGGCCTCACCGTAGGAACTTTCGGTCAGATGTCCAAGTGGTCACCGGACCAGCGCGTCCCGAGCAGCGCCTTCACCATCACATCGTGCGTGCACCGTTGTGCGTTCACCGTCGTGCGATCACCGCTCAGCGCGCCCCGTCACGAACGCCCGGATCGTGGCCGCGTCGAGCTTGGGCCGACGGTCCGCGTCCGCGAGGCCGTTGGCCTCCTGGAGGGTGTCGGTGAGCTGCGTGTAGCAGTGACCGGCGAGCACGGGGCTGGCGTTGAGCGCGGCGAACAGCCCGCCCACCTTCGCCTCGAACTCCTCCGGGGTGGTGACCGTCGCGTAGCCCCAGGTGTTCTCGGCGGCGTAGGCGATCCCGCCGAACTCGGTGAGCATCACCGGGGCACCCTCGGTGACGTGCTGGGCGGCGTCGTCGACCGGGCGCCGACCCTGCGGACCCCGGCCCTCCAGGACGTCCTGCACCGCGGTGTCATCGGCATAACGACGCTCCAGGGTCGCGGCGTCGGTCGTGTAGTCGTGCAGCGCGAGGATGTCCCCGCCGGTGATCTCATAGCCGTCGTTGGCGACCACGGGCCGGCTCGGGTCCAGGGCCCGGGTGATCGCGGTCAGCGCGATCGTGAGGTCCTTCTGCGGGGCGTGGTCGGCGAGGTCGCGCACGCCCCAGGATTCGTTCATCGGCACCCACGTGACCACCGACGGATGGGCGCGCACCTGCTCGACGATCTCCGTCCACTCCGCGGTGATCGCGGCGACGGCGCGGGGTGAGTACGAGTAGGCGTTGGCGGTCTCGCCCCAGATCAGCAGGCCGAGCCGGTCCGCCCAGAACAGGAAGCGAGGATCCTCGACCTTCTGGTGGATACGGGCCGCGGTGAAGCCGAGCTCCTTGATCAGCTCCACCTCCTCCTTGTACGCCGCGAGGGTCGGTGCGGTGAGCTGGGAGGTGGGCCAGTAGCCCTGCTCGAGCACGGAGCGCACGAAGTACGGCTCCCCGTTGAGCAGGAACCGGCCGCGGTCGATGCCGGTGGTGCGCAGGCCGAGGTAGCTCGCGGCCTCGTCGACGACCTCTCCGTCGACGAGCACCTGCAGGGTGACGTCCACGAGGTGCGGATGCTCGGGGCTCCACAGCAGGCGGTCGCGGTCCTGGGTGTTGCGCACCGCGGGCACGTCGATGGTGGTCTGCACGCGCGGGTCGTGCGCGGCGACCTCGACGGCGCCCAGGCTCTGCTCCTCCCCCGCGAAGGCGATCCGCACGGTGGTGCCGGGCTCGGGCCGACGGGCCAGGCGCAGGGTCACGTCGACACGGGCGCGCGGCATGTCGAAGTCCCAGTGGAATCCGGTGACGTGCTGCTCGGCCACGGTCTCGAGCCACACGCTGCGCCAGATCCCGGTGGAGCGGTGGTACCAGATGCCGTGCGGTTCCTCGCGCCAGTCCTGCTTCCCCCGGGGCAGCTCGACGTCGTGCGGATCATCGTGGGCGCGCACCACGAGCACGTGCTCCGTGCCCTCGGTGAGGAGGTCGGTCAGATCGCAGGTGAAAGCGGTCTGCCCACCCACGTGATGCCCGGCCAGGTGCCCGTCCACCCACACGTGGGCCTCGTGGTCCACGGCGCCCATGTGCAGCAGGAGCCGCGTGCCGGCAGCGGCCGACGCGGTGATCGTGCGGCGGTACCAGACCACCGGGTGGAAGGCGGTGTCGTGGATCCCGGAGGCCTCGGACTCGGGCACGAAGGGCACGGTGATCTCGCGATCGAAGTGCTCGTCGCGGGCAGGCTCGAACCAGCGCTCGGCAAGGCCCACGCCGTCGTCGTCATGGGCGAATCCCCAGGCGCCGTCGAGCAGCGTCCAGTCCTCGCGAATCATCGTGGGGCGGGGGTGGGTGCCGTCATGCGTGGTGGCGCGCAGCGTCATCGTCGTTCGCTCCTGGTGGAGAGGGGGCCAGCGGTACCCGCACAGCCTGCCACAACTTCACTGCCCACGTGGGAATCAGGACTCCGTCGAGAGCACCACCAGCTCCTGCGTGGCCCGGGTCATCGCGACGTACCGCGCGACCGCGCCCTCGATGCCGGCCCCGAAGCTCTCCGGCTCCACGAGCACCACGAGGTCGAACTCGAGCCCCTTCACCAGGTGGGGCGGGAGCGTCATGACGCGCTCATGCCGGTACCCGGTGTCCTCCCCGATCACGCAGACCGTCCCCTCCTCGTGCTCGGCGAGCCAGCGCTGGAGGATCGTGCCGAGCTGGCCGGGTCGGCCGTGGCGCACGGGCAACCCGGACTCGCGGATCGAGGTCGGCACGTTCGCGTCGGGCAGCGCCGCCCGGATCACCGGCGCCGCACGCTCCATGACCTCTGCCGGGGTGCGGTAGTTCAGCGTGAGCGTGGACCGCTCCACCCGCTCCAGGCCCACCCGGGCGAGCCGCTCCTCCCAGGTCTCGGTGAAGCCGTGCGCCGCCTGCGCCCTGTCACCCACGAGGGTGAGGCTCTCCGACGGGCAGCGCCGCAGGATCATCGCCCACTGGGCATCGCTGAGCTCCTGCGCCTCGTCGACGACGACGTGGGCGAACGGGCCGGCCAGCACGTCCGGTGCCGCGACCTCGACGTAGGTGGAGTCCTCCAGCGCGTTGCGCAGGTCCTCGCCGCGCAGCATGGACATCTCCTTCATGTCGGAGCTGTCGGAGGCGATGAGGTAGTCGGTCATCAGCTCCACCTCCTCGACGGTCTCCCGGCGGGCCGCGTCCTGCCGGCGACGCCGACCGTCGGCTCCCGGATCGCCGAGCCGGTGCCGGGCGGCGTCGAGCAGCGGCAGGTCCTCGAGCGTCCACGCGCGGGGCTGCTCGCGCTGCAGGATCCGCACCTCCTGCGGACCCAGGGTGGGCGCGCATCGCCGCAGGTAGGCGGGGACCTCGAAGAGATCCCCGACGAGATCCGTCGCCTCCAGCAGCGGCCAGGCCCGGTGCACGATCACCACGAGCTCCTCGTCCGCGGCGAGCTCCTCGCGCACCTGCTCGACGACCAGGTCCTCCTCCGGATCCTCGCCCGGGTCGAGCTGCGCCAGGACGATCTCCGCCAGCTCCTGCCAGATCTCGTCGCGCGCGAGGTTGTGCGGGGTCGAAGGATGCACGGCCTCGAAGGCGTCGGCGAAGTGCTCGGGTTCCAGCCGCACGGGGCCCCACTGGCTCTCGAGCACGTGCGCCACCTCCGGCGGCTCCTCGTACAGGGCGACCGCGGGCTCGATCGCGGTGACCAGCGCAGGACCTGCCTTGAGCGCCGACACCTGCGGATCGCTCTCGGGGACCGCATGCGCACCCTCGGGCACCAGGTCGGCGAGCGTGCAGGTGAGCACGTCCTCCTCGCCGAGGCTGGGGAGCACATCGGCCACGTAGCGGAGGTAGGGCTGATGAGGGCCGACGACGAGCACCCTGCCGCGGCGGTCCCGCAGGCGCGGGTCCGTGTACAGCAGGTAGGCGGTGCGGTGCAGGGCGACGACGGTCTTGCCGGTGCCGGGCCCTCCCTCGACCACCAGCGGGCGACGGGAGCTCGCGCGGATGATGGCGTCCTGGTCTGCGGCGAGGGTGGTCAGCACGGAGCCCATCTGCGGGGTGCGCGCGCGGGTCAGGGCGTCCAGCAGCGCCGACTCCTCGTCCGGGCTGGTCCCGAGCTCTGCGCCGTCGCCCTGCTCCGCGCTCTCCCCCAGCGTCTCGTCCCAGTAGTCGCGGATCCGGCCGCCCTCCCAGCGGTACCGGCGGCGGGAGAGCAGCCCGTGCGGGTGCGCACGGGTCGCGGCGAAGAAGGGCTCGGCTGCCTGCGAACGCCAGTCCAGCAGGAGCGGGGTGCCGCCGTCGTCGTGGACCGCCAGCCGTCCCACGTAGAGCGGCGCCGAACCGTCCTGCGGGGTCATCCGACCCAGCACGGCGTCCAGCTCGACGCGCCGCAGCCCGTGCAGGCGTGCGCGGAAGTGGTCCACGCGCGCCTCGCGCTCGACCCGTCCCGCGGCGTCCCCGGTCTGATGGAGGAGCGTCTCCTCGAGGTTGCCCTGCACCTCGCGGATATCCTCCGCGAGCGCCTCCGCGACCTGCCGGAAATACGCGTCGTCAGCGGCGATGCGGGCGGGCGCGGCCTTGTGAGCCCGTTGCCCGCGCAGGTCGAAAATGCTGGTCGTGGTCATGGTTCCCCCGGTGCTCGATGTGATCGACCGGTGATTCTTGCGCACCGGGGGGACCTTGCCGCAAGCCCCCCACCAGGGCATATACTGGGATTACGGCGCAGGGGGGACGCAGGTGGAACGCAGGGAGAATTCCGCCGGAAGTGGCCCGCGGAGCCGGGCCGCCGCTCAGAACAGCTGCTGGTTGTCCGCGCTGCTCCAGGCCCCGACGACGGGGAACTCCATCACCCGCAGCCTCGCCGTCCCGTAGGGCACCAGGCGGAACCCATGGATCGGCCCGTGGTCGAGCACCGGGCTCGCCGGCGGAACGGCGGCGGAGGCGCCGTCCTTCCCCCACTGCCGCACCCTGGCACCCACGGCCTCCACGGTCGTCGCCTCGCCGAGCGAGAACGGCACCTCCGGCACCGCGCCGCGACGCACCGCCCACTCGGGCGCCTTCTCGAGATCTGCGAGCGCCCAGTTCCAGGTGGTGCGGGGATGCACGGTCCACTCCCCCAGCCCCGGGGCGTCGGGCACCTCAGTCCAGATCTCCCCGGGGCTCGCGACCATCACGAGCGGGCCGAGGTGCACCGCGGCGGCCTGGCGCTCCCGGCGCACGACCCGCGGGCGCATCGGCAACGTCAGCTCGAGGGTCACCTCGCCGGACCACTCCCGGTCGATCTCGACGTGCCCATCACTGCCTGCCTTCGCGATTCCCGCCTCGACGGCGAGCTGTACCCCGTCGACCCGGAGCGTCGGGTCCTCGCACCACGAGGGCACCCGCAGCCGCAGCGGGAAGCGCACGCCGGGCTCGTCGGCGTCGACGGTGATCCGCACCGTGTCCTCGAAGGGGTAGTCGGTCTCGACGTCGATCCGCACCGGGATGCCGCGCACCTCGGTGCTCACCGTGGCGGGGGCGTAGGCGACCGCTCGCAGGGCGTCGTCGGCGTCGCGCGCCCACAGGGAGGTGGCGAACTTCGGCCATCCCTGGTGGAGGTTCGCGGTGCAGCACCCGAAATGCGGTTCGAGGCCGAAGATGTTCGCGTCATCGCTCGAGTAGGACCAGTCCCGCCGGGCCACGGAGATCTCGAGCTGGGTGCCCTGCTGGTGGTACTGGTGGCCACGCATCGACGGGTCGCTCGAGGCGGGCAGCAGGTTGTAGGCGAGCGATTCGAGACGGTCCCCGTGGTGCGCGTCCCCGAACACTCGGGAGAGGGTCGAGGCGGTGTGCATCATCTCGACCACGAGGCAGGTCTCGATGCCGGCGGTGGCCTCCCGCCCGCCGAGCCACTCGTCCCCGGAGAACCAGCCGTGGGCCTGTCCGTGCCAGCGGTCCAGGGCGGCGAGGGCGGCCTCGGTGCGGTCGCGGTGGGCGGGGTCGCCGTCGAGCAGATGAGCGGTCGCCCCGGTCTTCAGACCCTGGGCGACGTTCACCCCATGGGTGGAGTGGGTGAACACCTGGGCCTGCCCAGTGATCAGCTCGGTGGTGAGGTGGTCGTTCCAGTCGAAGGTCTGCGCCTGCACCAGCGCGGCGAGCTCGAGCAGCCAGTCCTCGCCGGTGGCGCGATGGGTCCAGGCGATGGTGAGGACGTCCTCGGCCCCGCGTGCCCTGCCCCAGTCCGTCAGCGGCCGTGAGGGCAGATGCTCGCGCTGGTAGCGGTGCCAGCGCAGCAGGAACGGGGCCACGCGCTCGTCGCCGGTGGCCTCGGCGTGCTGGACGAGGACCTTGGCGGCGACCATGCGCGGCCACCATTCCTCGGTCGCCGCCGGGCCGAAAAACCCGTCGGCCCGCTGGGAGGCGAGCATCCACTCGATCCACGGCTGGGCCTTCGCGATCAGCGACTCGTCGCCGAGGGCGTGCGCGAGCGGCACGAGCCCGTCGAGGTAGTACGGGCCGCGCTCCCAGCTCTCCCCCGTCCCGCCGAGCCAGCCGCTGTCGGCGCCCACGTCGGGCCAGATCTCCTCGAGCTGCCCGGTGATGTTCTCGGCCTGGAGCCGCAGCTGGCGCTCGAGCCATCCCCGGGGCCTGATCACGCCGGGCGGCAGGGCGGTGGAGGCGGCGTGCAGGCGGGTGGTGGGCAGCGTCATCGTCGATCGCTCCTGGGAGTGTGGCAGCAGTGCGCGGCTCCACGATAGGCGGCGCAGCCGCAATACTGGAGGCGTGACCACGCTTCCCGCCGACCGTCTCCTCGAACTGGTTCCTGCGGACGGGGTGATCGGTCTGGGTGAACCGACCCATGGCAGCGCGAACGCCTTCGCGGCGAAGATGGAGCTGGTGCTCGAGCTCGCTCGTCGCGGGAAGCTCTCGGCCCTCGCGTTCGAGGAGTCCTACGCACTGGGTCTGCAGGTGGACAGGGCGCTTCGCGGTGACGGAGACCTCGACGCCGCCTGGGCCCGGGCCACCTCCGTGTGGAGAACCCCGGTGATCCGCGAGGGTCTCGGCGCGCTCCGGGATCTGAACCGCTCGCTGCCCCCGGATCGCCGCATCGCGTTCCTCGGGATCGACATCAAGAAGCCGTCCCTCGCCGCGCAGGGCCTGCTCGACCGCGGCCACGACGAACCGCCGCTGCACGAGCTCGCCGGCGGCAGCGATCCCCTCGGCCCCGCCCGGGCGAACCTCACCCGTCTCTGCCGCCGGCTCGCCACGGGTCCCGAACCGTCGACGGGAGCCCTCGCCCGTCAGCTCCTCCGCTGGATCGAGGCCTACCGGGAAGCTCCAGAGCTTCCGGACCTCCACCTCCGCGACCCGTTCATGGCCGCCACCCTCCTCGAACAGCGGCCGACGGACGGGCTGACCGCGGTGTGGGCCCACAACGAGCACGTGGCGATCAACCCCGACTTCTTCGGAGAGCCCGCGATGGGTCAGGTGCTGGCCGATGAACTCGGCGGTGACTACGCCGCGGTCGGCATCCTGTGCGGTGAGGGCATGTGCCGGGCGGTGGACCCGTCGACCGGCGAGGACGACTACCGCTCCGTGCCGCTCCCCGCAGTGCTGCCCGGCTCGACGGAGGCGGCGCTCGCCGCCCGCAACGACTCGTTCGTCCTCACCACCGAGTTCTCCCATCCCGGGCCCCGGCGATTCCTCGGCTGGAGGATCGACTCCTCAGCGCAGGTCACGGAGCGCGGCGACATCGACATCGCCCGGCCCGCCTCGGACTTCACCGCGATTGCGTACCTGCCCGGCAGCGTCGCCGACACCGCCTGGGTCCCGGCCCGCTAGATCCGGCCGTCGGTTCCGTCATCCGGTGCGTTCTGGTCCCTGATCAGCGCGACGAGGGCGACCATCACGGCGGCGGAACCGGTGAAGTGCTCGCCGTCCCGCTCGAGGATCCCGATCTCGGCGAGATCGCTCAGATCCCTCTGCACGGCGACGAAGCGGCTCACCTCCTCGCGGTCCCACTCCCCGGTGGCGGGGTCGATCGGGACCTGCGAGGCGTACGGATCGGTCGACTGCAGGCCGGGCAGGGTGAGCCCGGAGGGGCCGCAGGCCGTGAGCAGCGCGGCGATGGTGTCGGGCATCCCCCGGAAGCCGCCGTCCTCCGCCTCCCGGGCATCCTTGCCGAAGAGATGCGCGGTGAGCACCGCATGGCCGAACTCGACGAAACCCTCTGCGACCTCGGCGTCGGCGTCTGCAGCGACGTAGGGCACGGGGCCCGAGAGACGGTGCACCCGGGAGCCGGTGACCTCGAGCCAGCCGCCGTCCAGCAGCGTGATCCACGGGCCGGCGAGCTCGGGTCGCTCCCACATCGTCCGCACGGCCGGTGTCGTCCCCGCGGTCTCTCCCTCGAGCAGCTCGACGCAGTCCGCACGGTTCAGCGCGCCGGTGGCGGTGACGGGGCGGTCCCCCTCCCCGAGGAGATCGAGGAGGGCCGCGGCCCGGCGCACGAAGGCGTTGTCTGCGTAGATCGTGTGATCGTCCCCGGGCACCATGTCCTCCAGGGCGATCCCGTCGTCCTCGTCCAGCGCGGGCAGGAACCACGGCCAGCTCCCCGAGACGGTGCTGTCGGCCCTGGCGGCCTGCATCTCCTCCTCGCGGTCGAAGGCCACCGTCGGCGCGGGCAGGCGTCCGGTGTCGCTGAGCTCGACGCGCTCCTCGTCGGGCAGGGAGTTGTACCAGTGCATGTAGCCGGCCAGCTGCTCGTCGTCCTCGAGGTCGACTCCCAGCGCCATGCCGTGGCCGAGCACGTTCGTGGAGAAGGAGCGGCGCGAGGGGTCGTCGGCCGCCTCGAGGGTCGCGAACTCCAGCGACTCCACCATCGCCGGCGCCTCCGTGATCGGCATCGCGCCGTCCTCCCAGCGACCCGTCTCGGAGAGATAGGTGACGAAGCGCACCAGCGTGGGCACCATGTCCATGACACGCTCGCGCGGCTGGACGACGGTGCGCGGCACCACCTCGGTGAGCAGCGCCGTGGCGAGCTCCGGCGTCCACCACCCGGGCTCGGGGCTCCCCTGCTGCTCGGCCTTCAGCCGCAGCAGGGTCTCCAGGGTGCTGACCTCCGCGGCCACGGGGGCCTCGGCATCGGCGGTGAGGCGCCAGGTGCCGTACTCGGACAGCACGAGCTCGCGCTCCTGCTTCCACTGCTCGTCCGTCGTCTCCGCCATCCCCCCAGCATGACGGCCTCCGACGGTTCCTGCCACCGACGGTCATCTCGCCTCGTCTCAGGTCGTCACCGGCAGTTCACCCGTTCGCCCCTCCGCGGGAGCGCCGGGCGAATACGGTGTGAGCGCTCCCACCCCCTCTCCCCCGGAATCGTGATGGACACCTGCTCCGCGCCCACCCGCCCCTCCTCCCCGGCAGCGGGTTCCCCACCCGCGAGGCTCCTCGCTCTGCTCGCGGCCCTCGCCCTGCTCGCCCCCTCCGCCCTGGCTCTGCAGGCGATGCAGGCCCCGCCCGCAGCCGCCGAGGTCACCGACGACCAGCTCGCCGCCGACGGCGTGCTCCGCGACTCCCGCACCTATCAGGTGGCCCCGGGCCTGGACCTCACGAACTTCTCCCGCCTGGAGGACGGCGGCTGGAACGAGGGCAGCGTGCTCACCGCGGACCTCGACGTCCCGACGCTCTCGCTGGACGTGGCCCACGGCGACTCCGTCTCCGGGCGCGCGCCGCTGCAGGAGGTGATGGCCTCCGGTGAGCACGGCGACCGGGCCGTGGCCGCAGTCAACGGCACCTTCTTCGACATCAACCACTCCGACGCCCCGATCTACACCTCCATCTCGCAGCAGGGCGTGCAGATGGGCTCCCCCTCCCCGCAGCCGGCCCTCACCATCGCCGACGGCCACGCCGCGATCCAGGCGCTCTCGGCGACGGGCACCGCGACCCTCGCCGACGGCACCTCGCTCGAGCTCGCCGGGATGAACAACCCCTCGATCTCAGCGGATGGCATCGGTCTGTACACCGCCGCATGGGGCGAGTACACCCTGGACCGTCCGATGGGCGCCCCCGACGCCCCCGCCGAGCAGGTGGCCCGCGCGAGCATCGTCGACGGCGTCGTCACCGAGGTCAGCGGCCTCCAGGACAGCGCCGGCGAACCGGACATCGCCGAGGGCGAGCAGGTGCTCCTGGGCCGCGAGGACGGCGCGGAGACCATCGCCGACCTCGAGGTGGGCGACCGCGTCGACATCGAGGTGGGCCCGAGTGCGGACGTGGACTTCGGCCTCGCCGGCTCCCACCAGATCCTCACCGACGGCGCCGTGCCCGAGATGGGCGACGACTCGCTCGTGACGGGCGACCATCCGCGCACGGCGGTGGGCGTGTCCCGGGACGGCAGCGAGCTGTTCGTCATGGTCATCGATGGCCGCACCACCGACTCCCGCGGCATGACGCTGCCGGAGGCCGGGAAGATCCTGCAGGACATGGGTGCGCACAATGCGGTGAACCTCGACGGCGGCGGCTCCTCCGCCCTCGCCGCGCGCACCGCCGGCGCCGAGGGCTCCTCGATCTGGAACAGTCCCTCGGACGGAAAGGTCCGTGACGTCCCCAACGCTCTCGTCTTCTACTCCGATGCCCCGCTGGAGGAGCTCACCGCCGTGCAGACCACCACCTCGCTGGACGACAACGCCGTCTTCCCCGGCCTGCAGCGCACCCTGCGCGGCACAGGTCTCGGGGCGAACTTCGAACCGCTGAAGGCGGAGGGCTTCTTCGCGGCCGACGGGCCCCTCGACCTGGTCTCCTCCGACGCCGAGGGCGCGGTCGTGCGCGGCACCGGGCGCGGGACCGGCTCGGTGACGTACTCGACGGGAACGCTCGAGGACCGCCTGGAGCTGCGCGTGCTCGGCACGCCCGTCGGCCTCGAACCGGCGGTGCGCGCCCTGAACCTGGCCGACGCCGAGGACTCCGCGGAGCTGACCCTGGACGGCATCGACGCCGACGGGCAGCGGGCCCGCATCGAGACCGCCGACGTGGAGGTCGACGTCTCCGGCGGCTTCGAGGTCACCCCGGACGGGGCCGGTTCGTGGACGGTCGCCGCGACCGGCACCACCGAGACGGGCTCGGCGACCCTCACGGTCGGCGAGCTCTCCACCACGGTCGCACTCACCCACGGCACGGAGACCTCCACCGTGCTGGACCTCTCGGACCCCTCCGCGTTCACCACGGACGCGGCCCGCGCGACCGGCTCGATCGCCGCCGCGGAGGGCCCCGACGGCGGAGCAGGTTCCGCGATCTCGATGAGCTACGACTTCACCACCTCGACCGCCACCCGCGGCTTCTACCTGGTGGCGAAGGAACCGGTGACGGTGGAGGGCGACGCCCTGGCCTTCACGATGGACGTGCGCGGCGATGCAAGCGGCGCCTGGCCGCGCCTGCAGGTGGCCGATGCCGACGGGACCGTCACCAACCTCGACGGCGACCTGATCGAGCACGAGGGCTGGGAGCAGGTGCGCTTCACGGTGCCCGAGGGCCTCGCGCAGCCGCTCACCGTGCAGCGGGTGCGGATGATGGAGACCCGCCCCGAGGCGCAGTACTCCGGCGATATCGCGGTCGCGAACCTCGAGGCGATCACCACCCCGGCGGCGGAGACGCCCGAGGAGCCGGCCGTGCACGATGCGGCCCTCCTGGCCACCGGGAGCGTCGTGGACCGTCCCCAGCAGATCGCTGTGATGAGCGATGCGCAGTTCGTCGCGGCCGATCCCGACTCCGGGGCGGTCGAGGGTGCCCGGCGCACGCTGCGCGAGATCAAGGACGCCGATCCGGACCTGCTGGTCATCAACGGCGATTTCGTCGACGAGGGCTCCCCCGAGGACTTCGCCCTGGCCGCGCAGATCCTCGAGGAGGAGTGGGGCGGGGACATCCCGTACGTGTACGTGCCCGGCAACCACGAGGTGATGGGCGGGGACATCTCGACCTTCGAGGAGGCCTTCGGTCCCGTCACCACGCAGCAGGATCTCGGCGGGACGAGGGTGGTCACGCTGAACACCTCCTCGGGCACGCTCGCCGGAGGCGGCATCGACCAGATCGCCGAGCTCGAGGCCTCCCTCGAGGAGGCCGCCGGCGATGAGGACCTCACCGGGGTCACGGTCTTCTTACACCACCCGCCCACCGATCCCCTGCCCAGCATGACCAGCCAGCTCACCGATCAGCGCGAGGCCCGCGCCGTCGAGGATCTGCTGGCGGACTTCCGCCGCACCTCCGGGAAGTCCGTCGCGCTGGTCAACGGACACGTCGGCGCCTTCCACGGCGCGGCCACGGAGGGCGTGACCACCCTGATCAACGGCAACTCCGGGAAGAGCCCGGCCGGCACCCCCACCACCGGCGGATTCACCGGCTGGACCATGCTCGGCGTCGATCCCGCCGCCGGCGCGGTCGGCACGGCTCCGAGCACACAGGACCGAGTGGACTGGCTGGCCGCCGAGACCCATCCGTGGGTCGACGAGATCTCGGTGCAGGCTCCACGGACGCTGACGGTGGGCAGTGTGGCCAGCACCTCGGCGAGCTTCACCCAGGACGGACGCACCGTGCCCGTGGCCTGGCCGGTGACCGCCCAGTGGGGCGGCGAGGGGGTGCAGGTGCTCGGCGACGGGGCGAAGAGCTCCGATCGCCGCGGCGTGGTGCGCCTGAACCCCACGACCGGCGAGATCACGGGCATGCGCCCGGGCACCGCGACCCTCTCGGTCACGGTCAACGGCCGCACGGCGACCACGACGGTGGAGGTCGCCGGGCGCTGAGGCAGGAGCCCGCCGACGACGGCAGCGGCCGCCCGGAGAAGCTCCAGGCGGCCGCTGTCGTCTCAGACGATCAGACCAGTTCGATCTGCGCGTCCTTGTCGTTCATGACCAGGATCGGCGTGATCGCCGGATACCCGGCGACACGGATCGCCGAGAGGTCCGCGCGCAGCAGCGGGGTGCCGGCGGTGACCTTCTGGCCGGGCTCGACGAGGGTGGTGAAGCCCTCGCCCTGCATCTTCACGGTGTCCACGCCGACGTGGATGAGCAGCTCGACGCCGTCCTCCAGCACCAGCGCGATCGCATGCCCGGTGGGGAACACGTGGCCGACGGTGCCCGTGGCGGGGGCGACGACCTCGCCGTCGCTCGGCTCGATCGCGACGCCCGGGCCCATGATCTCCTGGGCGAAGGTCGCATCGGGCACCTCGGACAGCGGGACGACCGCGCCGGCCATCGGCTGGCGCAGGCGCACGAGGTGCGTCGTGCGCACCGCGGTGTCGGTGCCGTCGGCATCGGCCTCCAGCGCCGCGGCGTCGGCCGGTTCGATCCGGCCGGTCATGATCGACTCCATCGCGTCCTTCACGAACTGGACGCTGGTGCCGTAGATGACCTGGACGGACTGGCCGCCCGGGTGGACGACGCCTGCGGCGCCCGCCTGCTTCAGGGCGCCGTCGTCCACGAGCGTGGTGTCGGCGACCTCCATCCGCAGCCGGGTGGTGCAGTTCTCGAGATCGGTGATGTTGTCCTTGCCGCCGAGCGCGGTGAGGAAGGCCGTCGCCGCGGCGACGTGCTTGCGTTCACCGGAGAGCACGGCGGTCTCATCGGTGAGCATGTCGCCCTCGTCGCGACCGGGGGTCTTGAGGTCGAACTTGAGGATGATCGCGCGGAACACGACGAAGTACACGGCGAACCAGAAGATGCCCATCAGCGGGATCGCCCAGGGGTTCTGCGCCATGGGGTTCACCCAGCCCAGCACGAGGTCGATGAAGCCGCCGGAGAAGCCGAAGCCCATCCGCACCGGGAGCATCGCGCTGACCGCCATGGAGATGCCGGTGAACAGGGCGTGGACCACGTACAGGCCCGGGGCGAGGAACATGAACGAGAACTCGAGGGGCTCGGTGACGCCCACGAAGAACGAGGCGATGGCGCTGGAGAACAGCACGCCTGCGGCCACCTTGCGGCGCGAGGACTTCGCGGTCACGTACATCGCGAGCGCTGCGCCCGGCAGGCCCATCATCATCACGGGGAAGAAGCCGGTCATGTACTGGCCGGTGACGCCGTAGGTGCCGGTGGCGTTGAGGAAGTTGCCGAGGTCGTTGATCCCGGCCACGTCGAACCAGAACACGGAGTTCAGGGCATGGTGCAGGCCCAGCGGGATGAGCATGCGGTTGAGGAAGCCGTAGATGCCCACGCCGAGCGGGCCGAGGGTCAGGATGAACTCGCCGAAGCCGACCAGGCCGGTGAACACGAGCGGCCACAGGAAGAACAGCACCAGGGAGAGCACGAGCGAGGCACCGGCGGCGACGATCGCCACGGAGCGACGACCGGAGAAGAACGCCAGGGCGTCGGGCAGCTCGGAGTCCTTGAAGTGGTCATAGGAGTAGGCGCCGATCAGGCCGCACAGGATGCCCACGAAGACGTTCTCGACGTTGGTGAAGGCGAGGTTCACGTCCTCTTCAGCGACGCCCTTGAAGATCGCGACGCTCGAGGGCGAGAGCAGGTTGGTGACCACGAGCCAGGAGACCAGGCCGGCCAGGGCGGAGGTGCCGTCAGGCTTCTTGGCCATGCCGATGGCGACGCCGATCGCGAACAGCAGCGGCAGATGGTCGAGCAGGGCTCCGCCGGCGATCTGGAAGAAGCCGCCGACGATATTCGTCTCGTTGCCGGTCGCGGTCAGGATCCAGTAGCCGATGCCGCTGAGGATCGCGGCGACGGGGAGAACGGCGACCGGCAGCATCAGCGATCTGCCGAGGCGCTGGAAGAACTTCATGGGAACCTCTCGAGGGGTCGAGGCCGCACCGGAAGGGCCGACGACGGTGCCGGGGGTGCGTGCCTGGGGACGGCCGCCATTGTGCCCCTGCACAGGCCCCGCACCATGATCAGGCGGACCAGGCATGACGGATCCCGCATGACGGTCACCCCGGGAGCCGTTCCCGGTCAGATCCCCGTGGCGCGCACGGACCCCTGGTCCAGCCGCTTCTGGGCGGTCTTGATCGTGCTGGAGTCGTAGGAACCCGTCGACCTGGCCTCGTTCAGGGCGTCCTGCTGAGCGTCGAGGATCAGCTGCATGAGCTCGCCGTACTGCGCCTTGGCGGGGTCCTCGGCCCCGCCGCGTCGTTGGGGATCGGCGATCCGTGCCTGCACCTCTCGCACCTTCTCCAGCACCGCCGGGTCGAAGGGCTCACCGCCGCGGCGGCGCAGTTCGGGGTTGTCGAGCACCTGACCCGCGGCCACCTCGTTGATCTCGACGAGCAGCAGGGCGAGCTCGCGTCGGGCCTGCTCCTCGTCGGTGCCCCGGATGCCGAGCACGCGGATCAGCAGCGGGAGCGTGCCGCCCTGGCCGACGAGGGTCACGAGCGCGACCACGAACGCGACCAGCACCAGCTGGGTGCGATATGGGAAGTCCGTGGGCAGCGACTGCGCGGCGGCGAGGGTGACCACGCCGCGCATGCCGGACCAGGCGAGCACGGCGCCCCCGCGCCAGCCCAACCCGTTGCCGGCGTAGAACCTGGCGTCGGCGCGTCGGCGCTGGAGCCAGCGTTCGATGCGGACACCCCGGGGGTGCTGCTGGAAGCGCTCGTCGGCCGAGACCCGTTCCAGCGCCTCGTCGAAGCGGCGGGCCTGCACCTCGTAGTCCGGCCGTCGGCGGCGGGCGGTGAACACCACCGGGATCACGAAGGCGACCCGGATCAGGCCCAGCAGCACGGTGACGGCGAGCCCCACCCAGACGGCGTGCCACACCGAGAGCCCACCCGAGGAGACGTCCGTGACGAGCGTGCGCAGCTGGAGGCCCATCAGCAGGAACACGCCGTTCTCCAGCAGCAGCTGGACCGTGAGCCAGTTGGTGCGCTCGGCATTGCGGTCGGCCACGCTGAGGCGGCGCACGCTGCTCGCGCCGGTCACCAGGCCGGCGGCGACCACGGCGAGCACCCCGGAGGCGTTCGCCAGCTCGGTGGGCAGGAACGCGATGAACGGCACCACGAAGGAGATCGCGGTGGTGAGCACGGGCTGGTCGATCTTCGAGCGGATGCGCACGGCGACGACGCCGACGGCGGCGCCGATCGCGATGGCGACCACCACCGCGTAGAAGAAGTCCCCGGCGGCCTGCCAGAAGGAGAAGGCCCCGGCGGTGGCGGCGACCGCGGTGCGCAGCAGCACCAGGGCGGTCGCGTCGTTGACCAGCCCCTCGCCCTCGAGGATCGTCAGCAGCCGCGGCGGCAGGCCCAGCCGCTTGCCGATGGCGGTGGCCGCGACGGCGTCGGGCGGGCTGACCACGGCCCCCACGGCCACGGCGGCGGCGAAGCTGAGGTTCGGGAAGATCGCCCATAGCAGCGTCCCGACGCCGAAGGCGGACACCAGGACGAGGACCACGGAGAGCGCGCCGATCGTCCTCAGATCGCGCCGGAAGTCCATCACCGGCATGTTGACGGCCGCCGAGAAGAGCAGCGGCGGCAGCACGACCGCGAGGATCAGCTCCGGCTCCGGGGCGATCAGCGGCATCCCCGGGATGATGCTCACGGCCAGGCCCACGATCACCAGGATGATCGGCGTGGCGAGGCCGAAACGGCTCGAGAAGTACGACGCGGCGACGATGATCACCACCGCCAGGACGGCGACGACCTCGAACTGTTCCAATCCCACGGGGTGTCCTCCCGATCGCCGTCGCTCCACCGCTCCGCGGCACGCCCGCCTTCCGGGACGCTGCGCCCATTTTTCCACCGATCGTCGTGCCCGGCTGGGATTCTGCTCGGGACGGGGCCCTCGGTCTCGATCCCGACACGCAGAGTTTCCAGGTCATACAGATTCAAGCCATGCCTCCGACGCCCTCAGGGCGCACAATTCAGTGGAAACCCCATGTGAATCGGACCACACTGAAGACAGTGGTCCGGAGAGGCGGTGGCGACGATGAGCGTGGTTCGGGTCTACAACCGCGGGTACGACGTCGACACCGGCATCGGCGAGCTCCTGCACACCACCTCCGTGCGCCACGCCTTCGGGATGATCCGGCGCGAGGTCGCCGATCCCGTGGAGCTGGCGATCATCGAGGACCGCATCATCCCCACCGCGCTCGAGCTGACCCGGGAGCTCAGCGGAGCCTGGGTCGAGGGCGCCGGGCAGCGCTCCGTCGGCTTCTCCTATCGGGCGATCCACGAGCGCGACCATTGGACCTGCGCCTACTGCGGGCGCAGCGTCTCCAAGCGGCCGCCCTGCGAAGCACTGCTGGCGACGGTGGACCACATCCAGCCGGTATCCCGCGGCGGAGAATCCTCCTGGTGGAACCTCGTGAGCGCCTGCAAGGAATGCAACAACCGCAAGGGCGCCCTCACCCCGTCGGAGGCAGGCATGGATCTGCGCTTCGAGCCGTACGATCCCGCGCTCGCCTATCGCGTCGGCGGCCAGGTCGAGGCGCTGCCCGTGCTCCTCGCGGTGTGACAGGGCGGTGCCGCAGGGCGGTGTGACCCGCTCCGCACACCAATACCCTCCCCGTATCTCATCTGTGAGATACGGTCGGTCTATGACTGAGAACGAGAACTACCTGGCACGTATCGGCACCCTGATCCGTGACGCCCGTCAGCATTCCGGCCTCACCCAGGCTCAGCTCGCCGAGGAGCTAAGCACCAGCCAGAGCGCCGTGAACCGGATCGAGAAGGGTCAGCAGAACCTAACCCTGGATACCATCTCCCGGATCGGCTCCGCCCTGGACTCCGAGCTGGTGGGCATGGGCACGTCCGGCCCGAGCCACCTGCGCGTCGAGGGCCAGCGGACCCTCAGCGGATCCATCGAGGTCAAGAGCTCCAAGAACGCCGGCGTCGCCCTGCTGTGCGCGTCGCTGCTGAACACCGGCACGACTGTCCTGCGCAAGGTGGCCCGCATCGAGGAGGTCAACCGTCTGCTCGAGGTGCTCACCTCGATCGGCGTCAAGGCACGCTGGATGAACGAGGACAACGACCTCGAGCTGAAGGTCCCCGCCACGCTCGATCTCGCCTCGATCGATGCCGATGCGGCGCGCCGCACCCGCAGCATCATCATGTTCATGGGCCCGCTCATGCACCGCCAGGAGTCGTTCCAGCTCCCCTACGCCGGCGGCTGCGACCTCGGCACCCGCACCGTCGAACCGCATATGACGGCGCTGCGTCCCTTCGGCCTCGACGTCGTCGCCACCGAGGGCGACTACCAGGCGACCGTCGCCCCGGGCGTCGGCCCTCGTCGGCCGATCGTGCTCACCGAGCGCGGCGACACCGTCACCGAGAACGCCCTGCTGGCCGCCGCCCGCTACGAGGGCGAGACGGTGATCCGCAACGCGAGCCCGAACTACATGGTCCAGGACCTGTGCTTCTTCCTCGAGAAGCTCGGCGTGAGCATCCAGGGCATCGGCACCACCACGCTCACCGTGCGCGGCAAGTCCCAGATCAGCACCGATGTCGAGTACGCCCCCAGCGAGGACCCGATCGAGGCGATGAGCCTGATCACCGCCGCGATCGTGACCAGCTCCAGCATCACCGTGCAGCGCGTGCCGATCGAGTTCATGGAGATCGAGCTGGCGCTGCTGGAGGAGATGGGCCTGCGCTACGACCGCTCCGAGGAGTACCTCGCCCGCAACGGGCAGACCCGCCTGGTGGACATCACCACCCACCCCTCCCAGCTCAAGGCACCGATCGACAAGATCCACCCCATGCCGTTCCCCGGGCTGAACATCGACAACCTGCCCTTCTTCGCCGTGATCGCCGCGACCGCCGACGGCCAGACGCTGCTGCACGACTGGGTGTACGAGAACCGCGCCATCTACCTCACCGAGCTCAACAAGCTCGGGGCCAAGGTCAAGCTCATGGATCCCCACCGCGTGCTCATCGACGGGCCGACCCGCTGGAGCGGCGCCGAGATCGTGTGCCCGCCGGCGCTGCGACCCGCCGTCGTGATCCTGCTGGCGATGCTCGCCGCGAAGGGCACCTCGGTGCTGCGCAGCGTGTACGTCATCAACCGCGGCTACGAGGACCTCGCCGAGCGCCTCAACAAGCTCGGTGCGCGCATCGAGACGTTCAAGGACATCTGAGGAGGAGCTCGGACGCCGCGGTGCTTCCGGCGAACGTCGGTTTTCGGCCGACGTTCGCCGTCGCGGCGCTGATCCTCGCGCTGACCGCGCTGACCGCGCTGACCGTGCTGCTCGCACTGCTCTCACCGCTGCGCGGCGCCCGCAGTCGCTGACCCCTCTCCCTCGGGAGCTGTCCCATCCAGCAGACCGTGCCGGGCGAACGCCTGCGCGATCCCACTCTGGTGCACCGTGCCGGTGATCTCATCGGCCGCGGCCCGCGCCTCGGGGGTCGCCTCACCCATCGCGATGCCCACGCCAGTGATGCGCAGCATCTCCAGATCGTTGTTGTTGTCCCCGATCCCGATCGAATCGGCCACGTCCAGCCCGAGCTGGTCGAGCAGGGCCAGGATCGCCGACCCCTTGTTCACCCCACCCAGCGAGACCTCTCCCCCACCGGTCCCCAGATGCGTGATGGTCCCGGTGATCACACTGAATCCCTCGGGTGCGAGCGCCTCGTGGACCCGTTCGAAGGCGTCCGAGGTCACGCCGAGGAAGATCGCCTTGGCAATCGCATCGAGCGGTGCCTTCTCCGCGACCTGCTCGATGTCCAGCTCCTCCCCCGGTCCCAGCCCGGGGCGGTCCTCGATGCCGAGCATCCTGCGCATCTCCTCCCGCCGCGAGGCGACGGGATAGACGCCATCGCGGGCCTGGAGCACGTAGTCCAGATCGAGCTGCCCGAAGACCTCGATCATGCGTCGCACCTTCTCGACGGGCATGGTGTGCTGGGCCACCCACTCCTCGCCGAGGCGCACGAAGGCGCCGGCGCCGAGAACGGCTCCGTCGAATCCGATCTCCGCGAGACGAGGGTCCAGCTCGCTCGGGGAACGACCGGTGGCCAGCAGCACGCGGTGCCCCGCGGCGCGGGCGGTGCGAATCGCGGTGATCGTCGAGGCGGGGAGGGCTCCGTCGTGGGCGATGATCGTGCCGTCGACGTCGAGGAAGACGATGCGGCGTCCGGGGTGCAGGATCACCGTGCCCCCGTCCAGCCCGGGATCGCCGGGGCGTCGGGGATGTACAGGCCCTGCTCGGCGAGCTTGCGGGCGGTGGCAGCACCATCGACATGGCGGCTCACACTCGCGCCGCCGCCCTGGGGCACCACGGAGTGCATGATCGTGGAGTTGTACACATGGACGAGGTTGAAGGCCTGCGCGCCGTCCCGGCCCCGCGTGCCGCGGTCGGGCGTCTGCAGGTCCTGGGTGTAGCAGGTGGCCGAGGCGACGGAGACCGGGATGCCCGCGAAGGTCGCGGAGGTCGAGTAGTGGAAGTGACCCCCGATGATCGCGCGCACATCGCTGCCGGCCAGCACCTGAGCCAGGGCGTCCTGGTCGCGCAGCTCGACGGTGATGGCGAGGTCCTGGACGCACGGGACCGGGGGATGGTGCAGGGCAAGGATCGTTCCCTCCGGGGCAGGCTCGGAGAGCACCTCTCGCAGCCAGGCGTACTGGGCCGGACGGATCTCGCCGTGGGCCCTGCGGGGCACGGTCGAGTCGAGCACGATGATCCGCAGGCCTCCGAGCATGACCACCCGGTCGTACGGGGCGTCGTCGGCCTCCGCATCGAGCAGCTCGGTACGCATCGTGGCGCGATCGTCGTGATTGCCCATCACCCAGATGAGCTCGGCGCCGAGGTGCTCGGCGAGCGGCTCGACCAGCTCGCGCAGCTGCCGATAGGCGGATGCCTCCCCGCGATCGGCGAGGTCGCCGGTGAAGATCAGTGCCTCGGGTCGCAGGTTGGTGGCGACCAGGTCCTCGAGCAGCCCCTCGAGATGCTCATGGACCGGGGCGACCCCGGACAGCAGCTCGCCCGGGGGCACGAAATGGGTGTCCGAGAGGTGGACCAGGGTGTGGTTCGCCCTCGGATATTCGGCGGCGCGCAATGCGTTCATGCGGGTGTCCTTCCGGTGGTGCGGGGCGGCCCGGCGGTGCGCCCCTGGATGAATCGGCCGGGCAGTCGCTCGTGCACGACCCTGCCTCCTGCGGGATCTCCAGGTCCGGCCTCCGCGGATCCGCCCGACCCCGCATCGTCCCCGGTGCCGGTCGCCCCGATCATCCGGGCGATGTTCGCGATGGTCCGCTCGGCGACGTCCTCGACGGCGATGCGCATGGTGGTCAGGCCCAGCAGGTCGATCCCGGGAAGGATCCCGTCGCAGCCGGTGGTGGCGACGTCCTCGGGGGTCCGCAGGCCCGCCTCGTGGAGACGACGGATCAGGGTCAGCTGCCGCAGGTCGGAGGGGACCATGACGGCGCTGACGCGGCCGCGACGGGCCAGGTCCACGGACTCGTCCATCGCGTCGTGACCTCGTCGGTACTCGAGCCGGTGCACCGTGGCTCCGCGGATCTCGAGCAGCTGGGCCATGACGGTGCTGCGCACGAACTCGGGGTAGGAGTCCTCGGCGCGGGCGGTCTGCACGGCCACATCCGTGTGGCCCAGTTCCAGAATGTGCTCGGCGAGGCGACGGGCCGCGTCCTCCTCGTCGTAGGAGACGGCGTGGATCCGCCCGCTGCTCTCCGGGCGTCCGGCCCGGATGATCGGAAGCCGGTCGCGGAAGGGCTCGAGCTGGTCGCTGGTCACTCCGCCCGTGGCGACGATCAGACCGGCCACGCGCATGCCCATCAGGCGGTGCAGGCTGGCCACCTGCTGCCTGCCCTGGTCGTCATGCTTGATGGTCATCGACAGCAGCGTGACGCCGGCGGCGTGGCCCGCCTTCTGCAGCTCGCTGAACAGCAGACCGTAGGCAGGGTTGGAGGCGTCGCGCAGCAGGAGGCCGACGGTGGACGAGCCTCCGGAGGCGAGCTCGCTCGCGGCGACGTTGGTGACATATCCGAGCTCGTCGGCGACCGCGAGCACTCGGCGCCGGGTCCGGTCGGAGACCTTTCCCTGGCCGAGCATGACGCGGGAGGCGGAGGTGCGGGAGACCCCGGCGGCGGCGGCGACGTCCTCCAGCCGGACGCGACCGGGGGGACGTGGCTCGGGAGAGGCGGAGGCGGAGGTGCTCATGAACGGACTTCCTGGTCGACGGCTGTCGCCCCGGCGGTGCCGCGGGCTGCTCGGGTCCCACGATAGGCACGCAGCAGCCAGGGCCAGTCCGTCTGGATCAGATCGGCGCCGAGGTCGAACAGCGGTCCCCACCCGGCAGCGGGCCCGTGCAGCAGCGCCGCCTCGTCGTCATAGCCCGCGAACAGCGGGATCCCGTTCGTCAGCACCTCGGCGTTGACCAGCACGAACAGTCCACGGGCGTGCAGCTCGACGAACAGGTCGGGGTCCGCGAGCGGGTTGTCCGGGCCATCGGCCAGCAGCTCGATGCCCACGACGTCGAGGTCATCGTCCTCGATGAGGTCCTCGATCTGCGCGAGATCCGTGCAGATCGGCAGGTAGGGGTACTTCACCTCGTGGCGCCGCAGGACGTCGAGCGGTCCGGGCAGAGCGGCCGGGCTCTTCAGCAGCAGCTGCTCGGTCATCCCGAGACCATCCAGGGCGGGGAGGAGCGTGGCCCATGATCCCCAGGACCGGTCCACGTTCACCAGGGGCACCGCCTCGTCCTCCACACCCAGCTCAGTGGGACGCAGCGCGGCCAGGAGGTCGAGCAGGCGTTCCACACCAGCCGGACGGCCCGGGCGGTCCACGTGCACGTATCGCAGCTCGTCGATCTGCCGCGCCGTGAGCGTGGTGAGGTTCGCGCCGATCCCGAGCAACCGCTGCTCGGTCCCGTCGTGGAAGGCGTAGAACTCTCCGTCCGCGGAGGTCGAAACGTCGATCTCGACCACATCGGCCCCGGAGACGAGAGCGGCCATCGCCGCCACACGGGTGTTCTCGGCGAAGCTGCCGACGGCCGTGCCGCGATGCGCCACCACGAGGGTCCCAAGCTCGGCGAGGCGCCGGTGCAGGAGCCGGTCGGTGCCGCCCCGCTGCGGGTGCCGGAAGGCGGCGCTCATCGCTCGGCCCCGACGCGATCGCGCTGACGGCGTGCTCGGGCGCGCCGGCCGCCGCGGTCCCGGGCACCCCGCCCGTAGACCAGGTACATCGTCGCGCCGGTGATGATCATGAGCAGCACCGTGTAGACGAAGGTGTTCGCGCGCGCATCGAGGTTGGCATCGCCCTCGGTGCTCGCCTTGATGACCAGGCCCAGAGGTTGGAACAGCGGGTGCGCGAGAAAAACGGAGGTGTCGTAGTCGTCCAGCAGGCTGTTGAAGTTCAGCGCCCCGATCGCCAGGACCGTCGGCAGCACCGCGGGCAGCAGGATCCTGCGGAAGACGTACAGCGTCCTCGCGCCCATCAGCGAGGCGGCTTCCTCGAGGTTGTCATTGATCACCGAGAAGGCAGCCTTCAGCAGGCGCAGGGTGAAGGGGATCTTGCCGATCACGTAGGCGATCAGCAGGATCACGGTGGTCCCGGTGAGTACGCGGCCGCCCACCAGAGGGCTCGGATGGTCGTAGCTGATGATCAGGCCCAGCGCGATCAGGGTGGTGGGCAGGATCCACGGGATGTGGAGCAGGTATTCGGCGGCGAGCGTGATCGCGTTGCGGTGCTTCGCGATGATGCGGGCGACGAACAGCAGCCCGAGCACGCTGATCAGGGAGGCGAGGCCCGCGTAGACGATGCTGATGACGAAGGGCCGCAGGCTCGCGGACTCCCCGAGCACGCGCGCGTAGTTGTCCAGGGACATGGTCGAGAAGCGGAACTGCCCGGACTCGATCGCGCGGGAGTCCTGGAAGGAGTACAGGACGATGAGGATGACGGGCAGCAGATAGGCCGCGAACAGTGCGTAGGCGACCACGTGCACCGCGACGTTCAGCACCGGATTGCGGATCTTCTGCTTGACCAACTGCGAGGAGACCTTGGCGATCGAGAAGTAGGTGCCGCCCTTCTCGATCCGGGTCAGGACGATCAGGAGGAGCACCGTGGCGATGCCAAGCACGAGCGCGAGGAGCGCGGCGATGTCCCGCGAGCTGGGAGTTGCGGCGAACGTCAGGATTATCGGGGTGATGGTCTGGAAGTCGCGCCCGCCGAGCACCTGCGGGGCCGACAGCGCCCCGAGCCCGCCCAGGAACGTGAGGATCGTGACGGCGAAGAGCACCGGTTTCAGCATCGGCAGGACCACTCGGCGCAGGATCGTCCACTCCGAAGCACCCATGCTCCGTGCCGCCTCGATGGTCTGATGGTCCACCTTGGACAGGGCGCTGGAGACGAACAGGAGGTGGTTCGTCGTGGTGGCCAGGGTCATCACGACGACGACGGCGAAGAAGCCGCTGAACCAGTCGGGGTCCATCTCGGGGAACAGTCGCAGCAGGAACCCGGTGATGATCCCGTCGGCGCCATAGACGAACTTGTACCCGGCGGCCAGCACGATGCCTCCGTAGATCAGGGTGGTGGCGTATCCCAGCCACAGGATCCTGCCACCCCTGATGTCGTAGTACCGCGTGACCAGCACGACGAAGATGCCGACGACGTTCACGGTGACCGAGAGGACGAACGCCAGCAGGAACGAATTGCCGAGGGACGTCATGGCCCGTTCCGACGAGGCGAGCTTCTCGACCGCCCGCAGGGTGGGCTCGCCGTCCGGGACGAAGGTCTGCACCAGCAGATTCGCATTGGGCCAGATCAGGAACGCGACGATGAACCAGCCCACGATCGCGCCGGTGACGATCACGAAGGGCGAGCGGATCATCCTCGAGATGCTGCTCGCGCCGTTCATCGCGCGGCCACGGACGTCACGGCGGTCGCGGGCGCCCCGTCCTCGGCGGCGCCAGAGGCGGCCCTGCCCTCGTACTGGAGGATCGTGGCGGGGTCGATGTGCACGGTGACGACGTCGCCGGCCTGAGGGCGGGCGGAGCCGTCCTCGGGCTGCATGACCTTGACGATCGCGCCGTGCGTGCTGATCTCGTAGCTCGAGCGCACTCCGTGGTACCGACGGCGCACCACGGTGCCGGGAAGCGCGACCGATCCGCCGCTCGCCGTCCCGGTGCCGAGCCTCACCTTCTCCTCGCGCACGTACGAGACGCGCGTGGGGTCGAGGGCCGTGCCCGACCGGGCTGCGACCTCCGTGACGAGAGCGGGCGACAGGCGACTCGCATCGCCGATGAAGTGGCACACGAACTCGGTGGCGGAGGCGTCGTAGATCTCTTCGGGGGTGCCGATCTGCTCCACCCGGCCGTCGTGGAAGACGGCGATGCGATCGCTCATGCTCAGCGCCTCGTCCTGATCGTGCGTGACGTAGACGGTGGTGATGCCGAACTGCTCCTGGAGGTCCTTGAGCTGCACTCGCAGCTGGGCCCGGAGCTTCGCGTCGAGGTTCGACAACGGTTCGTCCAGCAGCAGGATCTTGGGGCGCAGCACCAGCGCGCGCGCGATCGCCACGCGCTGCTGCTGCCCCCCGGAGAGATCGGCGAGGTTCTTCTCGAGCTGGGTGGGGGACAGATCGACCTGTTCGGCGATCTCCCGGACCTTGCGCTCCACCTCGGCTCGGGACTCCTTGCGGACCTTGAGCCCGAAAGCGATGTTCTCCCGCACGTTCAGCGACGGGAACAGGGCGTAGTTCTGGAACACCATGCCGATCTGGCGCTTGTCGCTGGGCAGGCGCGTGACGCGCCGGCCGGCGACGTGGACGTCCCCGGCCGAGGGACTCACGAAACCTGCCAGCGTGCGCAGAGCAGTGGTCTTGCCGCAGCCCGAAGGGCCCAGCAAGGTGAAGAATTCGCCGTCGCGCACGTGCAGGTCGAGGCCGTGGATCGCCGTGAAATCGCCGTAGTCCACGCGGATCCCGTCGTAGCGGATCATCTCGGTGCCTTCCGTCAGGGTGCGGTGGGTGGTGGTGGTGCGAAGCCGGTCAGACGACGTACTCGAGCTCGATCTTCTCGACCCAGCCCGGCAGGTTCTCGGTGACGAACTCCCAGTCGATGTCCTGCCGCACGAGACCTTCGTGGAACTCGACGATCGATGGCTCGGCCTGGTCGATCGCGCCCTGGTTCACGGGCATGGAGTCGAACTCCGCGGACCAGGCGGCCTGCAGATCGGCGCCGCCGAACCAGTCGATGAACTCCTGGGACTCCTCGAGCTGGTCGGTGCCCTTGATGATCGCGGCCTGCTCGACCACGAACGGCACGCCCACCTCGGGCTCCACCACACCGGCTGTGATGTCGTAGCTCGCCTCACGGCCGGGCAGGCCGGAGGACGGCAGCTGCCCGTAGTCGACCTCCCCGTCCACGATCCGCTGGAAGACGTCGACGTCCTCGACGGCGGGGCTGCCGGTGCTGAAGTACTTCTCGACCTCGGCCCAGCCCTCCTCGGAGATGCCCATCTCGCCCTCAGGATCGGCATAGCGGGTGAGGATGCCGGACATGACGATCTGGATGGTGGCGTTGCCCATGCTGGTCTCGGACTGGTAGCGGCCCTCGAAGGCGGGGTCGTTCCAGAGGTCGAGCCAGTCGTTCGGGGCGTCGGCCGCATCGATCCTGTCGGCGTCGTAGGCAAGCAGGATGGCCTGCTGCACGACGGGCCAGTAGTTCCCGTCCCCGGAGGCGTCGCCCAGCTCGGCGTCGATCTCGTTGGCCCACACCGGGGTGTACGGCTCGATCGTCTCGGCGTCCACGAGCTGGTTGAAGTAGACGTTGTTGAGCCCGAACACGACGTCGGCGACGGGATTGCCCGCCTCGGCGAGGATCTTGTTGGTGGTGTCCCCGCCACCCTGGCCGACGACCTCGATGTCGAAGCCGGCCTCGGCAGCCTGCTCAGTGAGCCAGTCCCCCCGGCCGTCGCCGTTGGAGTTCGTGTAGACGATGAGGGTGTCGCCGGAGTCGGCGCCGCTGTCGGCGCTTCCGCAGGCGGTCAGGGCAAGGGCTGCGGTCGCGAGGACTGCGGAGGCTTTCAGGAGCTGTCGCATGGGAACACTTTCTGTACACGAAGGGGTGAGGCCCTCCGGAGGGCGGAGTTGCGGACGACTGCGGACGGGCGTCACGTCGAGGCCACACCAGAGGGGAGCGCTCTCCCTCCGTGAGGAACTCTCGTCATCGAAAGTGGATGCGACCCAACTCCGAAGGCATCGCCATGTGAACTCTGGTCGAACAGTGGGGGAGCGCTCCCCCTGTGCGTGATCAGCAACACTAGGGGACACCCAGGCGGCTGCACAAGGGGCCCGGACCGCGTGTTCGTGCGTGCCGACCATAGGGGCCCTTCCTCCCGATCAGCTTGACAGGAATCCACAAACCGGTTTAACTGCTTTCTGTTCAAACCGGTTTGCGCATCGGTGTTGGCGTCAGCGCCAGCACAGCTGCTGAGACCGCCAGACCCAAGAACGACCGACCGGTTCGACCGAGCCGACTGCGCTCACCCCGCCCGGAGGAGGAAGACCATGCACGGTGCACGACCCACCATCGGGGACGTCGCGCGAGCCGCCGGCGTCTCCAAGGGCACCGTCTCCCTCGCATACTCCGGCAAGCGCCCAGTGGCAGAGGAGACTCGTCGCCGTATCTTCGCAGCGGCTGAATCGCTGCGGTGGACCGCGAGCTCGAGCGCCCAGGCGCTCGCGACGTCTCGCACCAGCACAATCGGTCTCGTCATTGCACGGCGACCGGAGATCATCGCCACCGACACCTTCTTCCCACGCTTCATCGCCGGCTGCGAGGCCGTCCTCGCCGAGGCCGGGATGGGCCTGATGCTCAACGTCGTTGCTGATGACGACGCCGAGACGGCGGCCTACGAGCGATACGCCGCGGGACGCGTCGATGGTGTGATCCTGCTCGATGTGGAGCAGGGCGACCGCCGCCCTGACCTCGTCCGCGAGCTGGGACTGACCGCCGTGATACTCAGCGCCGAAGCACCCCACGAGGAGGAGCCCGTCGACACCCCCGTGACCCCCGTGGTCTACACCGAGGACGCCGCCGCCGTCGGCGAGCTCGTGGAGCTGCTCGTCGATGCCGGCCATTCCTCCATCGCGCACGTCTCCGGGCCCCTGCGCTACGTCCACGCCGCAGCGCGCCGGGACGCCTTCGCGGCTGCGATGACCCGCCATGGCCTCCTCCCCGACCGCATCGTCGAGGGCGACTTCACCGCCGCCTCCGGTCGTGATGCGACCGCTGCACTGCTCGACGGCGACGACCACCCGACAGCGATCGTCTACGCGAACGACGTGATGGCGATCGCCGGCCTCTCCTACGCGCGCAGCTCCGGGCTGCGCATCCCCGAGGACCTCTCCGTCACGGGCTTCGACGACAGCGAGCTCTCCGCGCACCTCTCCCCAGGGCTGACCAGCGTCTCCACCGGGGCCGATGTGCGCGGCGCCGTCGCGGCCCGCACGTTGCTGGCGGCGCTCGGCGGCGATGCCCACCGCTCCGTCCTCGTCGACGGCACTGTCGTCGTGCGCCGAGGCAGCATCGCTCCGCCCTCTCAGCCCTGACGATCCGCCCACCACCACGACCACCACCGAGGAGATCGACGATGACCCTCACCCGGCGCGCTCTCGGCGCCACAGCACTCGCAGTTCCTCTGACCCTCGCCGCAGGAGCCTGCTCACGCAGCGCGGTCGACCCTGCGCAGGCGGCGACAACCCGTGGCGCCATCCGAATCTGGGTCTCCAACAACGAGCAGGAGCTCGCCTGGGGCGAGGCGGCCACCGCCGCCTGGAACGCCGAGCATCCCGATGAGCAGGTCACGCTGCAGGAGGTCCCTGCCGGGGCCAGCTCGGAGGAGGCCATCTCCGCCGCGATCGTGGCCGGCACCACCGCAGATCTCGTCTTCAACGCGTCCCCGGCGGCGCTGCCCGATTGGGTGCGTGCCGGCGGCCTGGTCGATCTGACCACGTTCGAGGGCGGCCGGGAGCACATCGAGAGCCGCACCGGACAGCGCGCCCGCGACTACGCCGAGGACGGCGGCCAGGGCGGTTATTATCAGCTGCCCTGGAAGTCCAACCCGGTGATGGTCATGTTCAACAAGGAGATCTTCGCGGCCGCCGGGATCGATCCAGAGTCCCCGGAAATGGACACCTTCGGGTCCTTCCTCGAGGGCTCGCGGCAGATCGTCAGCTCAGGTGCCGCGGCATCAGCCGTCTGGCCTGCGCCCACCAGCGACTTCTACCAGCCATGGTTCGACTTCTACCCGATGTACCTCGCCCAGACCCACGGCACGCTCCTCGTGGAGGATGACGCGACCACGTTCGACTCCCCCGACGGCCTGGCGGTCGCCGAGCTGTGGCGCGCGATGTACGAGGAAGGGCTCGCCCCACGGGAGGAGTCCACGGACGACGCGATGACGATGGGCACCACCGCGATGCAGCTGGCAGGGCCGTGGGCGATCGCCACCTACAAGGATCAGCTCGACTACGGCTTCATGCCGGTTCCCAGTGCGGGCGGCATCACCCCCGAGGAGACCATCACCTTCGCGGATTCCAAGAACGTCGCGATGTTCAGCTCGAGCCGAAATCGGCTCACGGCCTGGGAGTTCCTGTCCTTCGCCACCAGCGAGGAGTGGGACGGCAAGCTGCTCGAGCTCTCCGGTCAGATGCCTCTGCGCACCGACCTGCTCGCCACCTACCCGGACTACTTCGCCGAGCATCCCGACTACACGAGCTTCGCCGATCAGGCCGATCGAGTGGCCGACGTGCCCTACCTGTCCGGCGCCATCGAGATCTGGCAGCGGTTCCGCGACGAGTTCTCCGCCTCCGCGATCTTCGGGAAGAAGTCGGTCGCAGACGGCTTGCACGATGCCGCCGAGCAGATCGACCAGCTGGTGCAGAAGGGAGCACGATGAGCACCCCCGATACCGCCCCGCCCCTACGCCCTCCGACGAGCCCGCTGCGTCGGCTGCTCGGGAAGCAGCCCCTCGGTCTGGGACTCTCCCTGCCGTACATCGTGTTCCTCGCCGCGGTGATGGCATATCCCCTGGCCTACGCCGTGTACATCTCGTTCTTCGACTACGTGTTCACCGCCCCCGGCATAAACATGGACCATCCGTTCGTGGGCCTGGAGAATTACCGCACCGCCCTGACCGATCCCCGCGTGCTGCAGTCTTTCGGCAACATCGCGGTGTTCCTCGTGATCAATGTGCCTCTCACGGTCATCCTGTCGATGGGGTTCGCCTCGGCCCTGAACGCGGTCACCCGCTGGGCCGGTGCTTTCCGCGTGGCGTTCTACGTCCCGTACGTGACGGCGAGCGTGTCGCTGATCGGCGTGTGGATGCTGCTGTTCTCGCAGGATGGCCTGGTCAACACGATCCTCGGGCCTCTCGCCCCGGATCCTTCGTGGCTGGTCAACGACGCCCTCGCGATGCCGTCGATCGCCTTGTACGTGACGTGGAAGCAGCTGGGGTTCTACATCCTGCTGTATCTCGCCGCGCTGCAGAACGTGCCGAAAGAGCTGTACGAATCCGCCTCGACCGACGGGGCCGGGATCCTGCAGCGCTTCCGACACATCACGGTGCCGGGCCTTCGCGCCACCACGATGCTCGTGCTGATCCTCTCGATCATCACCGGCGCGAACCTGTTCACCGAGCCATATCTGCTGACCAGCGGCGGCGGACCGGATGGCGCCTCCACCTCACCGGTGCTGATGATCTACCAGAAGGGCATCCAGCAGGGGAACCCGGACGTCGCCTCTGCGATCGGCGTGCTGCTCGTGATCGGCGTCGGCCTGCTGTCCCTGGCCTCCACCCGTCTGACGAAGGAGAGCTGACATGAGGTCCCGCACCCCCACCCGGATCGCGCTGTACGTGGTCCTCGCGCTCGCGGCGCTGGTGTTCATCTTCCCCTTCTACTTCATGATCGTCGGTGCCCTCCAGGAGAACCCGACCACCACCCCGGCGGGCATGTTCCCTACCGGGGGCTGGACCCTGGAGAACTTCGCCAGCATCAACGAGCGGCTCCCGCTGCTGCGTGCGCTGCTGAACTCGGTGGTGTTCACCGCCGGTGTCCTGCTGGGTACCCTGACCTTCGGCCTCAGCGCCGGGTACGCCCTGTCCCGGTTGCATTGGCGTGGCCGCGGGGTGCTGTTCGTGGTCATGCTCGGAGTGCAGATGGTCCCCTTCCAGCTGCTCATGATCCCCCTGTACGTGCAGGTCGCCGGCTCCTACGGGCTAGGGGACACCTACGCCGGGATGATCCTGCCGTTCTTCATCAACACCACCGCGGTGTTCATCTTCCGGCAGTTCTTCCTGGCCCTGCCCGAGGAGATGTTCGAGGCGGCGAGGATCGACGGGGCGAGCGAGCTGAGAGTGCTGTGGGCCATCGCGATTCCGCTGGTGCGCCCGGCGATCGCGACGGTCGTGCTGATCACCTTCATCGGCCCGTGGAACGAATTCCTCTGGCCGTTCCTCATCACGAAGGACGCCTCGATGCAGCCCCTCGCGGTGGCGCTGGCGAACTACATCGCCAACATCGCCCAGACCGTCGCGAACCCCAATGGCGCGATCCTCGCCGGGGCCTGCGCCCTCGCGCTGCCCGTCGTGATCCTGTTCTGCCTGTTCCAGAAGTACTTCACGGCCTCCGACATCGGCGCCGGAGTGAAGGGGTGATCGGCCGACACGACCGACGCATCTGACGCCACCGATACGACTGATACGGCCGCAGCTGAAGCGACCGCAGCAGCGGAGGCGATCGGCGCCACCGCGCCGAGCCGCCGCAGCTCTCCTCCTCGACCCCCACTGCAAAGGACCTCCCCATGACTGCCACCAGCCTCTTCGGCGACGCCCGCTTCCCGCTGGGCCCCTTCACCCCCTACGAGAACAACCCGATCCTGCGGCCCAAGGGCGACTCCTGGGAGTCCTCGAACCTCTACAACCCGGCGGCACTGGTCGTCGATGACCAGGTGGTGCTGCTGTACCGGGCCCACGCGGAGGACATCGTCTCCCACGTCGGCATCGCGTTCAGCGACGACGGCTACCACTTCGAGCGGGAGAACGCTCCGATCCTCTCGCCCGAGCACGACTACGAGCGCTTCGGCTGCGAGGACCCGCGCATCGCATACATCGAGGGCACCTACTACCTCACCTACACGGGCTGGGACCGACGCTCCGCGCAGCTGTGCCTGGCGACCTCTCCCGACCTGCGCACCTGGACCAAGCACGGCCCGCTCTTCGAGGACTTCGACACCTTCAAGACCATGGACCCGCGCGGCTTCAACTGGTCCAAGGCCGGCGTGATCGTCCCTCAGCAGATCGACGGGAAGTGGTGGATGTACTTCGGAGAGGGCGGGATCTACTGGGCGACCAGCGACGACCTCATCCACTGGACCCCCGGCACGAGCGACGAGGAGCCGATGTACTCCCCCACCCCGGGCACCTGGGACGAGGCCCTCGTAGAGATCGGCACCTCTCCGGTGCTGACCGACAACGGGCTCCTGCTGATGCTCACCAACGGCGCCACCCGGCGCTACCTGGAGGACGGCACGCGGGAGGTCGACTACCGCTGCGGCCAGATCGTCATCGACCCCGCGAACCCGACGACGGTCCTCGCCCGTCTCCAGGAGCCGTGGCTGCGCCCGCAGACCTTCGAGGACACGCACGGGCTGGTCTCGAACGTGACCTTCGTGGAGGGTCTCGTGAAGTTCCGCGAGAGGTGGTTCGCGTACTACGGCCAGTCGGACACCACGCTCGCCGTCGCGGTCGCCGATCCGGGCGCGACGTACGGGACCGATCTGCGCGCCGACGGCTGAGCTCACTCGGTCGGACCTCGGCACGGCACGGCCCGCCTCCCCGATTCCCCCCGGGGCGGCGAGCCGTGCGTGCGCGAGGACTCTCAGGGCAGGGAGAGCAACGCCTGCATCGGCAGATGATCGGACGCGAAGGCTCCGCTGGGATCGCGGTGGTCGTTGATCGCGGCCTGATGCGTGGTGATGTCTTCCGTGGTCAGCACCCAGTCGATCCGGTCGCCGCCCTCGACCGCCTCCGCGTATCCGGGGCAGGTCTCCCAGGCAGGGGTGAGCTGCTCGGCCGCGGCATCCCAGGAATCCACGGTGGGGCCGTCCGTGACGAGGGTCGTGTAGGCGCCGGAGTCGTGGGCGGGTGAGTTGTAATCGCCGGTGACGATGGTGGGGAGCTGGTCGAGCTCACCACCGTCGAAGAGGTCGATCATCGCCTGGCCGCTCTTGATCCGTGCCTGCTCGGACTCGTGGTCGAAATGGGTGTTGATCATCGCGAACTCGGCCCCGCTGGCGAGGTCCCGCAGCCGCGCCCACACCACGATGCGGGTGATGCGGTTCCCCCAGGTCGCGGAGCCGATGACCTCCGGGGTGTCCGAGAGCCAGAACTGGTCCCAGGCCAGCACCTCGAGGCGGGTCGTGTCGTAGAAGATCGCCGAGTGCTCGTCCTTGCTGCCGCCCTTGCGCCCGTAGCCGATCATCCGATGCCGGGGCAGGGCGGAGTCGATCGCGCTCATCTGGGTGTACTGCGCCTCCTGCACGCCCAGAAGGGTCGGCTCCTCACGGGCCAGCAGATCGATCAGCACCGGTTCACGGTCCGGCCAATGATCGGGGTCCCCTGGTTCTGTCTCGGGGGTGGTGTCCTGGCGGATGTTGAACGACATGACATGGAGGCGGTCGCGGCCTGCCCTGCCGATCAGCGGTCGAGCATTGTTGCCGTCGGCTCTCACGGGTGCGGCCGAGGCGGGAGCGGCACGCGCTGCGGCAGCTCCTCCGAGAGCAGCTGCCCCGACTCCGGTCGCGAAGGTGCGGCGGGCGATCGACATGTCCATGGTCTTCTCCTGAAGGTCGTCGTCATGGGAGATCCACACTAGGGGGAGCGCTCCCCCGAAGTACGGAGTTCTCCGAATGGACCATCGATCGGTCTCGGAAGTCATGCTCTGGGAACCGTCCGGCCATCCGGTACGCGGCACCTGCCCGACAGCGGGAACTCCCGCGAGCCGCCGTGCGGCGCGGTGCACGGTGTGCGAGCCTGGTCGGCAGTGCGGCCGACGAGCGACGGATCCCTGACATCGGAGAGCGAGGTGCGGAGTGGACGAACCCGGTCTGCTCCTCACTCTCGGCGTGGCCCTGAGCGTGTTCATCGGCGCCATCTCCCAGCGCGCCACCGGGATGGGCTTCGCGCTGCTGTCCGCCCCGTTCCTCGTGCTCGTCCTAGGTCCGCTGCAGGGCATCCTCGCGGTCAACGCCGCCTCGGTCCTCGCCAACTCGCTGATCCTGGTGCAGGTGTGGCGGGACGTGGACTGGCCGCGCGCGAAGCTGCTGGTCCCGATGGGGGTGCTGGGCGTCCTCCCCGGCGCCCTCGCCGTCGCACTGCTGCCGGAAGCCCCGCTGACCATCATGGTCAGCCTCCTGGTCGTCCTCGGGCTCGGCGTCACGATCCTGATGAGGGGCCGCACGGCACCTCCATCGGCCGCGCTGGGCGCCGCAGGCGGCTTCGCCTCGGGCTTCATGGGCGTCACCGCGGGAGTGTCCGGGCCGGGCATGGTGGTCTATGCCCGCGCTACGGGCTGGGAGCACCGCCATTTCGCAGCCACCGCGCAGCTGCACGGACTGGTGCTCGGCATCGCCTCCCTCGCCGCGAAGCGCGCTCTGCCGTCCTTCGAGGCCTCGGGCTGGATCGCACTGCTGGTCGCGCTGCTCGTCGGCCTCCTGGTGGGAGACCGGCTCTCACGTCGCATCGACGGCGCCTCCGCGATGCGCGTCGTCGTCGTGATCGCGATGGCGGGAGCAGTCCTGGCTCTTGTGCGTGGTGTGCTCGCCGCTCACTGAGCGGGGCCCGTCGCGCCGCCGACAGCGCCGCCCGCAGACGGTGTCGCCCGCAGACGGTGCCTCCGGTCAGCGTTGCCGTCGTCCCACTCGGTGAGAAGCTTCCGCCGACGACGATGCCCCTGCCTCCTCCCGCGGACGGCGGGGGCGACAGGGGCATGTCCACGGCGAGGTCGCATGCACCTCGCCGGTCCGCTCAGAGAGTGCTGGCGAAGGGGTCGAAGCCCTCCTGCACCAGCGGGACCTCGCCCACGGAGCTGTTGACGGTGACGAACTCGCCAGAGGCTGCGGACTCCTCGGCGGAGAGCATCACGTCGAGCACGTGGTAGCCGAGCTCGCCGCTGGCCACGTGCGGGCGGCCCTCGGCGATCGCGCGGACCATGTCCAGCAGGCCGGTGCCGCGGCCTGCGACGACGCCTTCCTGCGGGACCTCGATCCACTCCTGCTCCGGGGGCTGCTCGCCGAAGGAGTCGAAGGGCTTCACATAGGCGATGCGACCCTCGAACATGTTCGGGTCGGGGACCACGAGCGACCCCTCGGTGCCGTGGATCTCCACGACGCCCTGGCGCGCGAGCGGCGAGTCGAAGCTGACCAGCGACGTGCCCGTCTGGCCGGCCTCGAACTGGGTGAGCACCGAGATCGTGGAGGGCACCTCGACGGGGAAGGTCTCCCCCGCGTTCGGACCCACCTGGATCGCACGCTCCTCCTTGGCCTTCAGCCCCACGGCTGCGACCTTCTCGACGGTGCCGAACAGGCTCACCAGAGTGGTGAAGTAGTACGGGCCGATGTCGAGCAGCGGGCCGGCGCCCTTGGCGAACAGGAAGCCGGGGTTCGGGTGGAACACCTCGGGACCCTGGTACTGCATGGAGGTCTGCGCGAACAGCGGACGACCGATGGTGCCCTTGGCGATCTCGCGCTTGGCGGTCTGGACGCCCGGGCCGAGCACGGTGTCGGGCGCGCAGCCCACCCGCAGCCCGGCCTCGTCGGCGGCCTTCAGCAGCGCCGACGTGGACTCGCGGTCCAGGCCCAGCGGCTTCTCGGTCCACACGTGCTTACCGGCGGCGATCGCCGACGCGGAGATCTCGGCGTGCACGGCGGGGATCGTCAGGTTCACGACGACCTGCACGCCCGGGTGGTCCAGCACGTCCTGTGCGGTTCCCCAGGCGGGGATGCCGTGCTTCTCGGCCTGGCTGCGGGCACGATCGGTGTCGAGGTCGCCGAGCACGAGCACGTCGACGTCCGGGAAGGAGCCGAGGTGCTCGAGGTAGGTGTCGGAGATGACACCGACGCCGATGAAGCCGACGCCGACGGGCCCGGTGGAGGCGCTCATGCTGCGAGGCCGTTCTCGATCAGGAAGGTGTAGCTGTCCGCGATGTCCTCGAAGACGTCGCCGGGGGCGTTGTCGTACTCGATGACGGCGTACTTCAGGTCGGTCGCGGCCTGCAGCGCCTCGATGGTGGGCACGTCGCCGTCCCCGGCGTGGCGCTGGTCCAGGCTCGAGGAGTCGAACGTGGGGGCGTCGGGCGCGAAGGGGTTCGAGGCCGGCGCGACGCCGTCCTTGACGTGGATCGCGACGAGGCGGTCGCCGAGCTTCTTCACGAGGCCCACGGCGTCCTGCTGGCCGGCCAGCGCCCAGAACAGGTCCAGCTCGATCACGACGGTCGGGTCGACCAGGTCGAGGAAGCGCTCGTAGGCGGTCTGTCCGTCGAACGAGGCGACGAACTCCTGTGCGTGGTTGTGGTAGCCGACGGTGAGGCCGAACTCCTTCGCCTTCTCGGAGGCGGCGTTGAGACGCTCGGCGATGTCCTTGACGCCGTCCTCGGTGAGCCAGCGGTCCGCGGCGACCATCGGCTCGATGACGGTCTTCATGCCGATCTCGGCGGCGGCCTCGAACACGATCTCGTTGGCCGGGGTGGGGATCGAGCCGTCCGGGGTCCACAGCTCGTCGGAGAGCAGCGGGGCGTGGCCGGTCGGGGAGGTCAGCCCGGCCTTGTCGAGGGCGGCGCGGATCTCCGCGGGGCGACGCACGAAGTCGAAGGCCTCGACCGTGCGCAGGCCGATGCCGGCGAGCTTGTCGAGGGATCCGTTCATGTCCGCCGAGAACTCGGCGGCCAAGGAATAGAGCTGGATGGAAGCGATGGGCAGGGCCACGACGAACCTTCTTTCTGGCGGTTTTCACCCGCTAAGCCGCACGTCACGGTGGGGGCGTGGGGGAAACGCTAGCACGCAAATCCTCCACGTGGAGGTTTTGTCCGGGTAGCCTCTGGACATGTCCACCGATGAAGCCAGCGCCGCCGCCGAGCCCACCGTCATCGGCCGCGCCGGTTCGTATTCCAAAGGCGTGGCTCGACGCCAGGAGATCCTCGACCGGGCGATCGAGGTGTTCCGCGAGCGAGGGGCCGACGGCACCTCGCTGCGTCGCATCGCCACGGCCATCGGGGTCTCGCATGCCGCGCTGCTGCACTACTTCGATTCCCGTGAGCAGCTCCTGGTCGCGGTCTACGAGCACGCGGAGTCCCAGCGCGACACCGCGAAGATGTACGAGGACAGATCCGCGCTCGACGTGCTGGTCACGGCGGCCGTGATCAACATCGGCGTGCCGGGCATGGTGGAGCTGTACACGACGCTCGTCGCCACCGCCCTCGCGGTGGACGGCTCACCGTCGAACACCTTCTTCAGCTCACGCTTCGCGCGGATCCGGGAGGATCTCACGCAGCGCCTGGCGGCCGGGCAGGCCGCCGGCAACGTACGGAAGGATGTGGATCCCGCCGATATGGCGGCCCTCCTGATCGCCGCGTCCGATGGCCTGCAGGTCCAGTGGCTGCTCGAGCCCACCGTGGAGCTCGAGCGCACCCTGGAGACCTTCGCGGTGCTGTTCGCCCCTACGTCTTGAGGCTGCCGCGCAGGTCGGGCACGTCCGAGAGCAGCCGCCGGGTGTAGTCGCCCTGCGGGGAGAAGATGACCTCCTCCGTCGTGCCCCGCTCGACGACCTTGCCGTGCTCCATGACCGCGACTCGGTCGGCGAGATAGCACGCCTGGCCGATGTCGTGCGTGATGAACAGGACGGTCAGGCCCAGATCGTTCTTCAGATCGTGCAGCACGTTGAGCACGTTCACGCGCAGGGTCGCGTCGAGCATGCTCGTCGCCTCGTCCGCGAGCAGCACCTTGGGACGCATCATGAGGGCACGGGCCACCATGACGCGCTGCCGCTGCCCGCCGGACATCTGGTGCGGGAACTTGTGCAGCACCTCCTTGGGCCGCAGGTCGACATAGCCGAGACACTCCTCGATCAAGGAATCGGCCTCGTCCTTGGGGACCTTCGCGAGGGCGAGGCCGCGCCGCAGAAGGGACCCCACGGTGAAGAACTGGTTGAACGAGGAGAAGGGGTCCTGGAAGACCGCCTGCACATCCGTCCAGTACTCCCGCAGATCACCGCCCCTCAGATGGGTGACGTCCTGCCCGCGGTACGTGATCGTCCCCGAGGTCACCGGCATCAGGCGCAGCAGCATCCGGGCCAGGGTCGACTTGCCCGAGCCCGACTCCCCCACCACGGCCAGCACGCTGGACTCGGGGAACTCGAGGCTGACATCGTCGACCGCGGTGATCTTCGACCCCGCGACGCTGAACTCCTTGGTGACGTTCTGGCACGACAGCAGGATCTCGGCGTCGGTCGTGCTGCGCGTGATCATGTCGTCCTGCGGGGCGTCCTGCGCAGCAGCTGCAGCGGACTCGTTCATGGCGTCCCCACCTCCTCGGTGGTCGTGGGAGTCGTGGCGCCCGCCGTACGGCGGGCGACGCCGCGCCTGCGCGTCTCCTGGCTGGGATCGAGCACCGAGGACAGCAGCTTGCGCGTGTACGGGTGCTGGGCGTCCTCGACGAGCTGCCGCGTGGGCCCGGACTCGACGATGCTCCCGGCGTTCATGATCGCCAGCTTGTCGGAGACCTGGGAGAGGACCGGCAGGTCATGGGTCACGAAGACCACCCCCGACATGATCCCCTGCTGGACCATCTCCAGCAGCATCTCCACCAGCATGCGCTGGCTGGAGACGTCCAGGGCCGACGTCGGCTCGTCGGCGATGAGCAGGCGCGGGTTCTGCAGCGTCGAGATCACGGTGATCATGCGCTGCTTCATGCCGCCGGAGAGCTGGTGCGCGTAGGAGTCGAGCACGCGCACGGGCATGTCCAGCATCTTCAGCCGCTCCCGCGCCAGGTCCAGCGCCTCGTCCTTGGTGATCTTCGGGTCGTGGGCCCGCATCACGTCCCGGACCAGGCTGCTGATCCGCAGCGTGGGGCTGATGGAGTTCATCGCGCCCTGCGGGAGCATCGAGACGGTGCGCCCCCGGTAGGGCCGATGCCGCGTGAGGTCCGACGGCTGGAGCGTCGACAGGTCGATCGTCTCGCCGTCGATCTCCAGGGTCCCGGACAGGACGTACAGCGGCGGGGTGGCGATCATCGCGAGCGCATTGCCCAGCGTGGTCTTCCCGCAGCCGGACTCCCCGGCCAGCCCCAGGATCTCTCCCTCGCCGAGCTCGATCGAGACTCCGTCGACGGCGGTGAAGTCCTCCTCGCCGCCGCCGTAGACACAACGGATGTTCTCGGCGCGGGCGAGGATTCCCGACCGCGAGGGGGATGACGTCGTGCCCGATGGCGTGTTCGTCATGCTCATGCCTTCTCACCTGCTCTCGCTCGGTCGGAGGGTTCCGGCGGCGCCGTGGCGGGTTCGGAGACGGCCTGCTCGGCGAGCAGGCGGGCCTCCTCGACCCGTCGGGCTGCGGCCTGCTTCATCTGCTTGCGCTTGCCGCGGCGCAGGCGCGGGTTGAACACCTCGTCGAGGCTGGCCTGCAGCAGCAGGAAGCCGAAGGAGACGAGGGTCAGGATGATCGTCGGCGGGAGGAATGCCCACCAGGCGCCGCTGGCGACGGCCTGGAACGCGAGCGCCCAGTGGAGCTGGGTGCCCAGGGAGTTCGCGCCCGACGGGCCCAGGCCCAGCATCGACAGCGCGGCCTCGGCGAGGATGGCGCCGGCGACCTGCAGCACGAACGCCATCACGGCGTAGGACAGGATGTACGGCAGGACGTCCTTGAGCAGGATCCCGGCCAGCCGCGCCCCGGAGAGCCGGGCCACGTCGATGTGCTCGCGGGTGGCGACCGAGGACGCCTGCGCGCGCACCGCCCTGGCCGTCCAGGGCCAGGACGTGATCCCGATGACGATGGCGAGGGACCAGATGGTGCTCTCGGGCAGCGACATCGAGATGAGGATCAGCACGACGATCGAGGGGATCGCGAGCACCACGTTGGTGACGCCCATGAGCAGTTCCTCGAACCAGCCGCCGACATAACCGGCCAGCAGCCCGATGCCCACGCCGATGGTCGTCGCGACGGTCCCGGCGACCAGGCCGATGATCAGCGAGGTGCGTGTGCCGGCCATCAGGACGGCCAGGACGTCGTGCCCGAAGTTGTCGGTGCCCAGCAGCAGGCCGGCACCTGGCGCATCGTAGAGCGAGCCGACCTTCTCCCCGGCGGTGGTCGGGTAGATGTACCCGGCCAGGCCCAGGGCGACCACGAAGACCACCAGCACGAGGGAGATCCAGAAGCGTCCGGAGAAGTTGAAGGAGCGCAGGGTGTTCGCGCGCGGAGCGGCCGTCTCCTCGGCCATGGAGGTGTTCACCGTCGACATATCACTTCTCCCCGGACTTGGCCGCGCGGATGCGCGGGTCGACGATTCCGTAGACGATCTCCACGGCGAAGTTCGCCACCAGCACGGCGACGGTGATGATGAGCGTCACCGCCTGGATGACGGGATAGTCATTCGCGGAGATCGCGTTGAACAGCAGCAGACCGACGCCCGGATAGCTGAAGACCAGCTCGGTGATGAGCGCGCCTCCGACGAGGGTGCCGATCGCCAGAGCGAGGCCGGTGATCTGCGGGAGCATCGCGTTGCGGAAGATGTACTGCGTGATCTTGTTGTCCCGGATGCCCATGGCCCGGGCGTAGTTCACGTAGTCGCCGCCCAGCTCGTAGATGGCCATCGAGCGCATGCCCACGGCCTGGCCGCCGATGAAGACGACCACGAGCGACAGGAAGGGCAGCCAGTAGTAGCTGACCGCATCCCAGAGGAACGCGAGGCTGAACTCCGGTGTCAGCCCGAGCGAGTACGCCCCGCCGACGGGGAACACCCCGGCGACGACGGCGAGTCCGTACAGCAGCAGGATCGAGAGGCAGTAGTACGGCATGGCGGAGAGGAACAGCGAGCTGGTGAACACGCTGCGGTCCCAGTTGCCGCCGCGGAACGCCGCGATCGCGCCCACGACGTTGCCGAGGATCCAGCCGATGAGGATCGCCGGCAGCTGCACGGCGATCGACCAGGGCAGCGCCTGGCCCACGAGGTCGTTGACCGATGCCGGGTAGTACGCGAAGGACGTCCCCAGATCACCGGTGAACACCTTCCCGAGATAGGTGAGGAACTGCGCCCAGAGGGACTGGTCGAGGCCGAACTCCTGGACGTAGCTCTCATAGACCTGCTTCTGCTGCTCGCTGGTGACGGAGCCGCCGCGGGACAGGTTCGAGACGATGACATCGACGGGGTTGCCCGGGACGAGCCGGGGCAGCAGGAAGTTCAGACCTACTGCTGCCACCAGCGCGACCAGGTACCACACCGTCTTCTGGGCGATGTAGCGGCCGAGATTCACAGGTTCCCTCAGCCGCCGATCTTCTTGAGCTTGAAGAGCCAGTCGTTGCCGGCGCCGCGGAACATCGGCGGGGCGTAGTCGTTGTCCTCGGTGGGCCAGTTCGACCAGTTCGAGGCGTTGAACTCGAAGAACTCATCGGGCCGGTACATGAGCGGGAAGGCAGGGACCTCCGCACGGTACAGATCGTCGAGCGCGGTGATCGCCTCCTTCTTGGAGGCGTCGTCGGGCGCAGCGGCAGCCGTCTCCAGGAGATCGTTGACCTTGTCGTTCTCCCAGCGACCGAAGTTGCGGTAGGCGGTCTGACCCAGCGGTGCCATGTCGACGTTGCTCATGACGTCGCTGAAACGCTGCCACGGGGCGGCAGGGTTCGTACCGGCCACCGACCAGCAGCCCATGTCGAAGTCGCCGTTCTGGAAGGCGGTCGAGGTCTGGGCCTGCTGCGGGAAGTTGGTCGAGGCGTCCACCCCGATGGCCTGGAAGTTCTTGGCCACGATCTCGAGCGCCGCGTTCCAGTCCGTCCAGCCCTGCGGGGTGATGAGCTTCCAGGGACCGAGCTTCACGCCGTCCTTGGCGTAGAAACCGTCGTCGCCCTTGGCATAGCCAGCGCCCTGGAGGATCTCCTCGGCCTTCGCGGCGTCGAAGGTCCAGCCATCGGCCTTGGCCTTGTCTCGATCCAGCCAGGCGTCCTCGGCGCCGTCCGGGACGACGAGCGAGGCGAGCACCTGGGAGGAGTAGCCGGACATGGCGGTCTCGGCGATGGAGCCGTAGTCCACGGCGTGGGCGAGGGCCTTGCGGACCTCGACGTCATCGAGCCCGGGCTTGGTGGTGTTGATCATGAACATCGGCATGGAGCCGGGCGAGAAGTACGGCTTGTCCTGCAGGTAGGTGCCCACAGGCTTGTCCGCCTCCCACATCTTCCAGATCTGCGGCACGAACTGCTGCATGACATCGAGCTCGCCGTTCTGGAACTTGAGGTTGCCGTCCTCGTTGGACTTGAAGATCGGGTGGATGATCTTCGTCATCGGCGGCAGACCCTTGTAGAAGTCCTTGCCCCAGTAGTCCTCGTTGCGGGCGAGGATGATCTGGGTCTGGTCCGCGAGCTCGAGGCTGAAGGGACCGGTGCCGATCGCGGTGTCGGTCTCCCAGGAGGCGATCTTGTTGTCGGTCTCCTTCGCGACCTTCTCGAACACTGAATCGGCCCGGGTTCTCTGCCGCTACTTTGTGGGTGCGGGCTCTCGGGTGAGGGCCTCGTAGTGGAGCGTCTCGAACTC
>NZ_BAAAIR010000036.1:0-12567 GCF_039526165.1 Brachybacterium tyrofermentans | reverse complement strand
CCGTTCTACGTCAACGACGCGACGCTCCCCATCACCACGAACCGGGAAGAGCCGCCATGACAGGCGCGGCGGTAAATGTTGCCAGTGTGTTGGTTTCAGCCGAGTCTGTCGGACCTGTCCCATAGAATCGGATCAGTTGTGGCGCGGGCCGCGACTTGCTACGAAAGGAACGGTGTGACCACGTCGTCGTCGCCTCCTCGCACTCTCCTAGGCCTCGCAGATGAACCGGGCGACCCCATGGTCGCCGAACCATGGATCGGATCCTTCGTCGCGCTCGGATCCCTGTTGCGCCGCTATCTCCCAAAGCTCGACGGGCGGCAGTTAGTACTGGCCGTTTCGGTACCTCGCCGCGACTACGTCGCCGCTCTCATCGGCTCTGGTTGGATGCTGTCGAGTTCGGCTCCCGCGCTCGACGAGCCACTCACAGTGTTCGAGGCCTCCGATCGATCGACCTATCTGCGGGCAGTCACTGACAGGCTGATCGTTACGGGCCAGTTTACGAAGCTGGAAGCACATTCGAGTGGCGCACGGGTCCTCACCGGTGGCAAGCTCTTCGCCGCCGATCGTTACCGCGCCGCATCCGTGCTCGACAATGCCGTCAAGTCCACCGTCAGCGAGGTTCCCTCGGGCGGATTCTTAGCCGAGCTCACCGGCGCCGCGACCTCGTGGCTGGACCGTCTCGCCGCACCACCGATGGATCTTGCCCTCGTGGGGACAAGCAAATGGCTTCGTGATGACCTTCAGGCCGTCATAGGAAACGGGGCAGCTGTCGGCGACTCGGGCACGAAGCTTGGTACCTACATCCTGCCGTACGACGATCGCGCGGCGACTTGGTCTACGCCGATCGTTTCGGCGGCTCGCCTTGGAGAAGGCGAAGTTCTGCCCGAATCCTGTACCACAGTTATCCTAGATCGCTACAACGCGATCAAGTACTTGAACGACATCACCACACCTATCGTCGTCTGCATCGTCGATCGGTCCGTTGCTGACGAGTCCGCGGCGGAGACAATTGTCGAGGCACGCCAGAACAACAGCCGACCGGTCTCGTTTGTCGACGAGCTGCGGTGGCTTCCGCCGACAGCAGTCGAAGCCCTGGCGTTCACGGTGGCCATATGAGTCGAGTACACGACGTCGCGCGACGGTACGCTTCGGCGGGTTCGGTAATACACCAAGGCGTCTCGATATTCTCCGTCGGCGATCCCGCCGGCGCACGATTGAACGCAGCTATCCGCCGCACGCTGTTCGTGCTTGGGGACGAGCGAAGCGAAATCTGGAACGGCGTGCTCCAAGCCGCCAACGCACTGCGCTGGCGTCGCATAAGACAGCCGCAGCCGGTGCAGTTCCAGGCGCAACAGCCGCTCATCGATGACATCGTGCGGCAAGCGACGCGCCTCCGGAACCTCGTCAGCGATGGAGCTTTGCTCGATCTCATCGCAGAAGCAGCGATAGAAGTGGGCGAGACCGATTCACCGCTTGGCGCGGTCTTGCTCGAATCGATCCAGGAGGTAGGCCCGCAGGCCTGCATCGTCGTCGCGAGCAAAGCGGCAGATCGAGCCGGGCTGGCGTCTTGGCTCGATGAGTTCGGCGCCACCGTCCTGGTTCCGAGCGAACTGGACAGAGTCGACGAAATCATCGAAAGCAGCTACGTCGTTGCGCCGCCGACGTTCATGCCGTCATCTGTCGTCACCGCGCCAGTGACGCCAGAGGTCACGTTCCTGGTGCCGGCTTGGTTCCGCGATCAATCTGTGCCGTCGTCGATTCTCGGGATCCATGCGGAAGGGCGGATTGCCGTGAAGACCTCAGTCCATCAGGTCGGTGACACGACCGCGCCTGAGACCGCAATTGTTGACGATGAGGAACTTTCCGATCTCTACTTCCCCCAGCCGACGTGGGGTAAACCCGGCTCAGGCGACCGCGAGCCGGCCAGCGACGAGATGGTGGCTCGGAAGGTTCTCCTCGCAGGCGGGTTGGGCCTGTGGCTCGACGACGGCGATCGAATCCGCTCACTAGACCCGCAACAGCCCGACGGCGCCAGGGTTGGATACGAGGCCGTCTCGGGAGTCCTCCCCGGCACGTACTTGGTTCTACGCGAAGGCGAGACTGAACGCGGGGCGATGTATGACCAGGCCATCTCCATTCTCGGCCCAAAGGCCGACCACATCATCACAAGCCAGGCCCACTGGAAGCAGCAGCTTGAGGAGCGACTGCTGCGAGTAGGTGCCCGCCGAGCAGTGGCGGAGCTTGAACAGCTCGGCGTGCGCTCCAGCGGCCAAGTGCGTGTCTGGGCAGAGCCTCGCCTGATCTGCCCTCAGCGAGACGAGGACTTTACTTTGCTACTTGACTGGCTCGGCGAGCCGCTACACCCGACCCACAGCAACGCAATCACCTTAAGGAGGGCCGTCTACAAGGCAAGTACTGATCTTCGCAGGGAACTTGAAGCGGCCGTTGGGCACGCCGACCTGCGAGTACTGGAACGCGACGGGATCCTGCACTTGGATCTGCCGCGCGAAGGTTTCCGTGGCATGTTCGTTGCGCGGGTTCTCGCCAGGGCGCCTTTCACTGAGATCGTCAGCAGGCATCAACTACGCGTGCCGTTCACCGATGGGAGTGCCAAGTGGCTCGACTAATACCGCCGTTTTTTCCAGAGGGAGCAGCGCCCGGGGAGCAGTCGGTCTATCGGAAGTTATCCGAGGACGAGACGACCGACGACTGGATCGTTCTCCACTCACTCAATATCGCCAAGCATGTCCGCAACCCGGAAGGCGAAGCCGACTTTGTGGTTATAGCACCCAATCTCGGGATACTTGTGATCGAAGTGAAATCACATGAATACTTCACATTCCGTGACGGCCTCTGGGTGCTCGGCAAACAGAAACCGACGACGCGCGGCCCCTTCAAGCAGGCAAGCGAGGCGATGTACTCGATCCAAAAAGATCTCCGCAAGAAGAAAATCGATCTTCGATCGATCCCCATGCTGAGCGCAGCATGGTTCACAGCCACCCGCGCCCGGACGATGCTCCGGCCCACGAACGAGTGGTCAGACTGGCAGGTGCTCGACTCGGAGGACCTCAAGAACGACCCGATTGGCGCCCTCCGCCGGACCTTCGCGGGTGGCATCGCCCACCTCGACGCCACCTTCAACGGGTACTCTTACGGTGGCGTCGGGCCAGCCAAAGCAACGGCAGAGCGGATCGCCATGCTGCTTCGGCCGAACTTCGAGTTCGGAGTGGTGGCCGCAGACGTGCGCTCAACCCGAGAGGATCAGCTCGTCCATTTCGTCGAGGAGCAGTTTCTCGCGCTCGACGCCATGGCCGACAACCAAAGCGTGCTCTTCACCGGACCAGCCGGGGCTGGGAAGACGCTCCTCGCCCTCGAGGCTGCCCGCCGCGAACTGACCCTCGGGCGTAGAGGCAGACTTATCTGCTTTAACAAGTTGCTCGGACGGCGACTCGCTATCGACATCAAGGATCCCGCCTTATCGGTTGGCACCCTACACAGCCAACTCCTGGCACTCACGGGACTCAAAGTCCCAGCTGGTAATAGTCAACTATTTTGGTCGACCGAGCTTCCCGAAAGAGCCATTGAAGTTCTACTTGAACTAGACGAGCCTCCGGCGGACTTCCTTATCATCGACGAAGTTCAGGACCTCTTGACTGAATCGTATCTCGACGTCTTCGAGCTGCTCGTAAAGGGCGGATTGACGGGTGGCCGCGTCTTGATGTTTGGCGATTTCGAGCGCCAGGCAATCTATGACGATGGCCGCGGTCACGAGCTCCTCAAAACGCGCATGCCCAGCATGCCGTCCCACCGGCTCACGATGAACTGCCGGAACCTCCCGAGGATTGGATTCAGTGTGAACTTCTTCAGCGGGCTCACTCCTGGCTACCAGAAGTTTCGACGAGACGACGACGGCGCCAACCCAGTGCTCCTCAAGTACGTCCGTGGTCAAGATCAGTCGGCGCTGCTTCGCCAAGCCGTCGAGGCACTGCGGAATGAATCGTTCGACCTCACCGAGATCGTTGTACTGAGTCCGCTGGCTGACGGGTCAGTCGCCAACACTACGACTGACTTTTGGCTGAAGAGTGTACTCGTCCAGGCTGACGGCGGCACCATCAAGAAGGGGAAGATCCGCTACGCATCGATACATGCCTTCAAGGGTCTGGAAGCACCGGCCGTCATAGTCACTGACCTGGACCGCCTCAACGTGCCAAACTTCGAGTCAGTCCTCTATGTCGGACTAACCCGAGCAACCGATCGTCTCTACGGTGTCATCGAGGAAGGCACCGGACGCGCAGAAATGGGAGGGAACCGATGAGCGGGGTTGAGGCACGAAACGTCGTCGAGGCAGCTGTACGACGCGAGCTGTTTGGACCGACCGACGAAGAGTTTCCGATCGGCACACCCGTCGACTGCTCCGGGCAGTCTTTGCTCTTTCAGACGAAGGATGAGATCAACGGGCAGTTCCATGATCGCGACACGCTAGAAGAGGTACTGACGCGCTCCGACCCGCTGCGCCGCTACGGTGTCGGTGTCCTCTACAGCGGCGGTACTCCGACTGGCTCTCTGGCATCCGAAGGTGACGACTCCGCCGTCATTCCAGGACTGGCCGAAAACGAAGAGAACCCTGAAGTGCCACAGACCGAGGTACGTGGGCCTCGCCGGCCGGATCAACCCGACTCGGACGACTTCGACCTGTCTGACGCGAACCGACGGAAGCCATCTGCCATGGCAATTTCATTCAAGGTCCGTGTCACTGCGGGAGCCGACCTCAAGATCAGGGTGACGGGTGCTTACTACGACCACGTCAAGATCACAGCACCAGACACGCCACCGCTGAAATGGTGGGTTCGTCGTCCCTTCGTGCTCGATGCCGTCGCGACGGCGGAAGTTCTCAGGCGCGAGCGGAAGCGTTCGCCGCTGCCCACGACGCCCGTAGTCGTTGAGCCAAAGATTGTGCCCCGCATCAAGCCCAGCGTTTCTATTTTCAGCCGTGCGGTGCCAGGAGAGACGGACCCGGACCTTCGACTGGTCACGTTGGCTGTCGTCGACGATGCCGCGGGTACAGGATCGGCGAGTGCGTTCTTCCAGGTCGCGTTCTCCGCCACAGCATCGGAAGGGCTCCGCATCGAGCCCTACCCAGATGTCGAGCAAGCCGGTAGCGACCCGGAAGAGGAGTCGATCGCGCTGCTGTACCGCCACCGACGCACCTTCGCGATCGGTCACGGCTGTGCCGCGACCTGGGAAGATCCAGTCGGAGAAGGCGGGACTCCGACAGTTCCATTCGTGAAGGCCGAGGTGCTGCCCGCCTACGAGGTCACTAGCCTGACACCCGACGTATACGAAGAGCACTCCGATGGCACCCGCATCTCCGTCAGCGTCAGCATGGAGGAGCTTGCAAACAGGACCGCTGCCGGTGATGCCCAAGTCGAGAAGGTCCTCGCACTCTACGCTCAGTGGATCAACGACCGGACCGCCTCGATCGGCGACCTGCCCACCCGCCACCAAAAGCCCGCACGGGAGCACGTAGAGAAGTGCGCTAAAGCGCTCGAACGGATGCAAGAGGGTTGGGACCTCGTGCAGAACGACCCGCTCGCCGCTCGCGCTTTCCAACTCGCCAACCACGCAATGCTCCACCAGCAGATCCGGTCACGACTTGAGCCACGGGACCTCATTAAGGACAAGCAGGGGATATATCGCCCAGACGGTGCCCACCCGGCAGCTACCCCTGACCCTGAAGGTGGCCGCTGGCGCGCCTTCCAGATCGCCTTCGTCCTGGCAAGCCTGCCTGAACTCGTCGACCCAACGCACGAGAAGCGCACGCTGGTCGACCTCATTTTCTTCCCGACTGGCGGCGGCAAGACTGAGGCCTACCTCGGCGCATCGGCCATCTCGCTGCTCGCGCGCCGACTACGCAACCCAGACGACGTCGGTACAGACACGCTCATGCGGTACACGCTGCGCCTCCTCACCGCCCAGCAATTCCTGCGCGCCTCCTCCTTGATCTGCGTCTTAGAGGACACCCGCTCCCGCATGGAGGACGAGCTCGGCACCGCCCCATTCAGCATCGGCGTCTGGCTCGGCGGTGACTCAACGCCAAACAGCTGGGCGGTAGCCAAGCGTGCGCTCACCGAACTGCGACGCGATTCCCGAGCCTCGAACAAGTTCTTGCTCCTCAAGTGCCCATGGTGTGGCACGCGAATGGGCCCCGTCAGCAAGTCGCGAGGACAGGACACTCCGGGCTATGTTTTATCGGGTGGCCGATTCCTCTTCCAGTGCCCAGATGAGCAGTGTCGGTTCAGAGGGCGAGACGGTTTGCCCGTCCACGTCGTCGACGAAGACATCTACGAGACGCGTCCATCGATCGTGATCGGCACCGTCGATAAGTTCGCCACGATGGCATGGCAGCCGGCGGCTCGTACTATGTTCGGACTCGGCGCAAATGGCGAGCGTGTCTACTCACCACCAAGCCTTATCATCCAAGATGAATTGCACCTGATCTCCGGCCCGCTGGGGTCGATGGTCGGGCTGTACGAACCGATTATTGACGACCTGGCTACCGACCATCGTCACAATCCGCCTAGACCGGCCAAGATCATCGCGTCAACCGCCACCGCGCGCCGATATGAGGAACAGATCCTGGGGCTGTTCGGTCGCAAAGAAGTCGCCTTGTTCCCGCCCCACGGACTGGAGGAGGGACGGTCCTTCTTCGCGGAACCGGCTCGGCTTCCGGACGGCAAGCCAGCACCAGGTCGTCGATACCTAGGGGTCATGAGTCCGTCACTCGGCTCCACCCAGACGGTCCAGGCGCGAGTCTCGGCCGCAACGCTTATAGCCGCCCCACAGATCCCAGATCCCGCCGATCGGGACGGCTACTGGACCAACCTGAATTTCTTAAACAGCCTCAGAGAGCTCGGCAACACGCTGTCCTTGCTGGACTCCGACGTCCCTGACTACTTGGTAGGACTACAGCGGCGCGACGGCATCATGCCGAGGTACCCACGTAACAAGATGGAGCTCACATCGCGCCGCCGCAGCGACGAGATCCCAAAGGCAATCGAGGAACTTGAGCTCCGACTACCTCATCCCAATTGCGCGGACGGGGCAAAGTGCGTCAGTTCCGGTTCGTGCCCCGAGAATTCGAAGTGCGTTGACATCTGCCTTGCCTCGAACATTATCGAGGTCGGTGTCGACATCGACCGGCTCGGCCTTATGACGATCGTCGGTCAGCCAAAGACCACCGCGCAGTACATACAGGTAAGTGGTCGTGTCGGACGAAACGCGAAGACGCCGGGCCTCGTCATCACGATCTACGGGGCGGCGAAGCCTCGCGACCGCAGTCACTACGAGCGGTTCCGGACCTATCACCAGCAGCTGTATGCGCAGGTGGAACCGACGTCGGTGACCCCTTTCGCTGAGCCTGTCTTGAAACGAGCGCTCCACGCAGCAGCGATCTCTCGCATGCGTCAACTCAACCCGACGCTCGACCCGAGCCCGTTTCCACAGGCCGAGTTCAACGAGGCGATTGCGTTGCTTCGGGCCCGGGCTTCGGTCGTCGACAGTGAGGAACTGGGGGTGTTCGACCAATGGGCCGCTGAGCGGTCTCGCCAGTGGGCAAAGGGCGAGCGCACCGCGTGGGCGGCTGCCGACTATTTCAAAGGCGACCCAAAGCAGGGTCTGTTGCGCCCGGCTGGCGCCCTTGCCGATTCTGACAACAAAAACATCACCTGGGAGACACCGATGAGCATGCGTAGCGTCGACGCTGAGTGCCTGCTCTCCGTCACACTGGACTACATCACCGACGATCTGGAAGAGCCGGAGGTACAGGCATGACATCAGGCAGCATGCGCCGAGCCCAGTTGGTGTCGCCGTTTGGCGTAGGAGCAATGAGCGTCCTCGTCGACAGTTCGTCGGTTATTACAGCAGGGCTTGACCATTGGTTCCCGCGCAACAACGCCGACTTGGCGCTGGAGGACTTCCGCGTTAACGACTGGCGACTTGAGGCGCGGCTCAAGGTACAGGAGTTCCGCCTGCCTCCGGACTACCGCAAGGGCTCCCCGGAAGACCACCGGAACGAGAAGCTGAGTGTCCCGGCCTTGAGGTTCCCGTGCTACTCCTTCTGCGTGTACTGCAAGCGACTGAAGAAGGTCCCGCTCAGCTTCCAGGAAGCCGTCCGGTGCGACGAGCCCACATGCGTGGGCAAGCGCCGCCTTGGGCCAAAGATGTCGCAGGTACCATTCGTTGCCATCTGCAAGAAGGGTCACATTGATGACTTCCCGTTCAAGGACTGGGTGCATCGCTCGAAGAACTCGGGTTGCAACGGAGTGTTGCGGCTGTTCTCGACCGGAGGTGGCGGACTTGAGGGCCAGGTAGTCCGCTGCGGCTATGACGCGAAGAACATGCGCGATGAGCGCAAGGGGTGTGGCGCGTCACGATCCCTTCAGGGAATCACGACAGGTGGGAAAAAGGACGAGTCCGGCGAGGAAAGCACCTACCTCACGCAGCAATTGGCGGGTCGCACGGATCCGCATCTGTGTACCGGCGCACGGCCGTGGCTGCACGAGGAGCGTGGGCCATGCGACCAACCCGTTCAGGGCGCGCTCCGTGCCAGTGGCAACGTTTACTTCCCGTTCGTGGAGTCGTCCATCTTCCTTCCGCAGAAAGTCGGTGCGGTCAGCGGTGCGTTGCGCGACCTATTGAATCGAGCAGACGTCGCTCCCGTAATGTCTATGCTCTTTACTATGCGGGGCAAAGACGCCACCGTGGCTGACATCCGGCTGACAACGCGAGGCGCCGGAGAACTGTTCGACCAGTTCTCTGACTATGAATTATTCGCGGCATACCAGGACCGGTTCGGCATCGGCGCCGCAGAGGAGGACGGCGACGAGGATCAGTCCGGCGACCTCGATATCTGGCGCTACCCGGAGTTCAAGCTGCTACGCGAGACGCCGCAGGACGACGAGCTGCGCGCATCGGATCCCGGCGTCGCTGCCGCTATCGCGGCTCACGTTGATCGAGTTCGGAGTGTCACAGTCCTCCGCGAGACCCGCGTGCTACGAGGGTTTACTCGCGGCCGTGACGGCGAACTAAAGATTGCCGAGGGAAAAGCCATGCTTCGTCGTCGCCCCTTGCCGCCTGACAAGGATTGGCTGCCGGCCTACGTGGTCAAGGGCGAGGGAATCTACTTCGAACTTGACCGCGGGCGCCTCGCGACCTGGGAAGCACGCGGCGACGTTCAGGCGCGGGCCGCACTGATCGCGAACCAGTACGGGCAGGTAATCACGGATCGCGGCGGCAGCCCAAGGGACATCTCGCCGCGCATGATCATGCTGCACACGTTCGCGCATCTCCTGATCAACGAGCTCGTCTTCACCTGCGGTTACAGCTCAGCGTCGCTTCGGGAGCGGTTGTACATATCACGCGACGGCGGCCGGGACATGTCAGGACTCCTGATCTACACGGCTGCCGGTGACTCGGAGGGCACGATGGGCGGTCTGGTCCGCATGTCTCGACCAGACCGCTTACAACCGGTTTTTGCATCGGCCCTCAGTGATGCCCACTGGTGCTCGACTGACCCGGTCTGCATGGACGCGGGGGAGCGCGGTCAGGGACCCGATTCGTGCAATCTTGCGGCCTGTCACGGCTGCGCCCTGCTGCCGGAAACGAGCTGCGAAGAGTTCAACCGGTTCCTCGACCGCGGCCTCGTGATCGGAACGTTCGACAACCCGAGCCTTGGATTCTTCTCAGATCTGACCTGAGTGTGACTATCACACCATCAACACTGCCTTATCCTGCAGAGTGGCGAATGGCGAATGGCGAATGGCGAATGGCGAATGGCGAATGGCGAATGGCGAATTAACTGTCTGCGGCGATCAGCCCGACTTCACGACTCCATGCCAGCGTCGTCAACGTCCTGACCTCATGCGCCTCGACCGCGGTGGGCCAGCACTTCTGCGGTGCCGGTAAGCCGACGAACCGAGGTTGCAGAAGAGCTCGAAGTGGCACACCGGCCAGGTAGCACACGTTCGCCGTAGCGTTGAAGCGGCGGACATTGCGGCCGATCAGGCTATCTTGCACCTCTTAACCCGAGGATAAATATCCCTCTGGCGGCCGAGCCTGCCGACGCCGTTTAGCTGATCCTCGAGCGTAGCTTACCTGTGGCGAATGCCGCGTGGCGGGCGTGGTCTTCCTGCCCACGGAACGCGTGCCACTCCCCCAGTCTGTAGGTCGGCGCTCCGCCGCGGAACCGCTCATCGATCTCGAAGTCCTGACGAATATAGTCAATGCGGCGGATAATCTCTCCGTCGCCGAGCGACCCGCCGAGGGCTTTGCGTAACCCAGCAAGCGAAACGAATCCGCCGTGCTCACGCAGGGCGCGGTAAACTTCATCGTGGTACTGGCTGTCAGTGCCGTGAACGCCGTCCTCGGCGCCCTCCTTGCGGAGCGCGGAGGCAATCGACTCTCCGATTGCTCGCGCCACTGGTGGGGGGAACGCATTTCCGATTTGCCTGTAGATGGCAGTCTTTCGTCTCTTGCGCGCCCCAAAGTCCCACTCGAGCTCTGGGCCGCCCCAGCCCTGAATCCGAGCGACCATTTCGTTAGTGAGCTTGGGTGTGTGGCCCACAGGGACCTCGGGCCCCGGCGCGGAATCCGCAACCCCTAGTCCGTCGACGCCAAGCTTTGCCCACTCGCGTTTCGCGCGTGTGGGCCCGAGATCAGGGCCGCCGTGCTTCTTGGACCCACCGACAACAGTCGGCGCCACGCGGTTCGCACGCTCCACCCACTTCTCTGCTCCAGGCCATCCGTTCGAGGACATCAGATCGCGAAGTGCCTCCCCTACAGTCAATACATGAACGCTGGGTTCCGGCCACGAGAAGTAGGGGGCGAACTCTTCCTTGAGGGCGATGAGGACAAAGCGCGGCCGCAGCTGGGGAACGCCGAAGTCCTTCGCCTCCAGCAGCCGCCAGTCAGCGCGGTACCCAAGCTCAGCGAAACGGTCTAGGACGGCCTGTCGGTACCCGGCGAAACGAGGCATTGAAAGCCCCCGGACGTTTTCAAGGAGCACGGCGTCCGGATTCATTTGCCCGGCCGCCTCCACAGCCCAAGCGAAGAGATCACGTTCGTCTGATGACCCGAGCTGCTTGCCGGCGATCGAGAACGGCGGGCAAGGAACTCCTCCAGCCAGGAGTGAAACGCCCTGGTGGTCACGCGGGTCCCACACCATCTTGTCTGCAACGTCGCCGACCGCAACCACCGGTTGCGGCTGGCCTTCCTCTAGTGCGAGTCGCGTGAGGTTCCGCTCCAGCGTGGACGCTGCATCTAGATCGAGCTCCACCGCGAGTGTGTGCCGGAATCCGGCTCGGTGCAGTCCGAGGCTTTGTCCGCCTGCCCCGGCGCAGATCTCCACCACCGTCAGGTCGATTGGACGAGTCTCGTCACCGTACGTCAAGGCATCCATAGTGACCTCATTGTCGCAGGGGCGACTGACATCCGAACACTCGTTGGTGCGGGCTTGGCTAGCGTGATGGCTTAGAGCGGTCGCCGTACCAATGCGGGTCGAACGGTTCCCGCGACTTGAAGCTCGCTAGCCTCAGCTTTCGCCCCGAGGGGCCGCTAGCCGTTGGGCCCTCCCAGGCATCTGACACGGGCGCTACGTGTGCCGCGACATACTCAGTTCGACGTGGAACAGGTAGACCTAGCTGCCGCGCGGCCTCCCTTTGCCACTCGTACGCGCCGCCGAGCACGACGACCCCTTCATCCGCAAGGGGGTCACGGGCCCCGCTCTGACCCCCTCGAACCCGACGTGTCACGTCGAGCTGGGCAGCGACGGTCGCGACTGCGGCCCTGCCGACAACATTTCCTGCCGTCCGGCGGAACAATTCTTTCACGCGGGCGGTCCCTGCCCCGGCATTGAAGACCTCGGTCACGTCCTCCGACGACATATGAAGCAATATATTGGGCGGCAGTTCGACATCTCGACAGAACCACCGTACGGCGGCCCTCCCCATAGCTGAGAGAGTGCGTTTAGCGTCCCGGTTCCGCCCAGGGTTCAGCAGTTCATCAGCCGCCCGCACAACTCCGATAGAGAACCTAGAATCTTGATCACTTGCCGTGACTACCATACACAATTTGCCGACTGCCTCAGGAGGTAACATCCAGCCACCAAAGGATTGACTGTACTTTGCATCGACTTCGTGGCCGCAGATGGAATAGTCGAGAACCTTGCCGTCGTTGTATTTGAATGCGCGCTGCAGATTTATCTCAATGAGAGTTCCGAAGTGCGTCTTCTCGGTCTTGAACAACTGATCCCACCGATAACGCGTAGTGCGCACACCGTCATACAGTTGGTCGAAGGTGTCCCGTAGTACCTGCCCAGTCACCATCCCGGTGGGGTCCAGGCGACGCATTTCTTGAACCACACTGTCACGTGGGTCGTCTTCGGGGATCATGAAAGCAACGTCGAATCTCACGAGTCGAGAGGTTACACCCTAGCCTCGATCTTTCATGGGGTCGGTAGGTCCGCTCGGTCGGCGTCGTTGCCGATCTTTGCGGACTCATTCTGGCATGAGG